>JAGQTL010000167.1 GCA_020439035.1 Leucobacter sp.
TGCTCGGCAGCACGTTCTGCACGCGGCCGAGGTAGACGTTGCCGATCAGCGAGGTCTGCGACTCGCGGGCGACGTAGTGCTCGACGAGCACCTTGTCCTCGAGCACGCCGATCTGGATCCGATCCGCCGTGGTGCGGACCACCATCTCGCGGTCGACGGCCTCTCGGCGAGCCAGGAACTCCGACTCGGTGATGACGAGACGGCGCCGGCGACCGGCGTCGCGGCCCTCGCGCCGGCGCTGCTTCTTGGCCTCGAGACGGGTCGATCCCTTCACCTTCTGCGGTTCGGTGATCGGCTGCGGCTCCCGCTGCGTCCGACCGCGCGACTCGCTGCGCTGACCGCCGTCATCCTCGCCGTTCTTCCGGCGGCCGCCGCGGCGCCGGCTCGATCCGCCGTCCCGCTCCCCCGGCTCGTCGCTCTCGGGCACGAATCGCTGATCCAGCAGATCGTCGAGCTGGCGCAGCGCGCCGGCGCTCTGACGCTGCCGGGGCTGCACCGGGGGCACATCGGGCGCGAGGAACACGAGGCGCGCGGTCGCACGGTGGCGCTCCTCGGGGGTGAGCTCGGCGAGCGAGACGATCAGCGGCTTCCCGTCCGCGGCCAGCGTCGGGGCATCCGTGGAGGCGTCCGCGGGTGCCGCCGCCTCAGCGGCTTCCGCGGCGTCAGCGGGTTCCGTCGCCTCCACCGGCTCCTCGGCCTGCTCAGTTTCTGCTGCTTCGAACTCTGTTTCATTCACCATTGCTGGTGCACTCCTCTGCCCCGCACGGGTATCCCGTTCGAGGAAACTCCTCATTTGCCGCGTCACCGCCGCAAAAACCTCACTGGTGCGCGCGGCGGGTGCCGCGTGCCCGGCCCCTCGGGGCCGATGGCCGCACCACGCGCGGCCGAAAGACTGTCTCGCGACGAACGCTTCCCGCGCCCATCGCTGCTCACCATTATGGCACGCACGGCCGGGAACTCGCAGACGACCCCGCTAAGATCGCGGCATGACGCTCGAAGGCTCCTCCCTCTCCGCGCTCCGGTCACGCGGCTACGCCATCCTCTCGCTCGTGCTCGGCGCCATCGGCTGGTTCGCCTCGTTCGAGCTGATCACGGAGTACGTGAAGAAGCTGAAGGATCCCGGCTACATCCCGAACTGCTCGGTCAGCGTCATCGTCACGTGCGGGCCGAATATGGATTCACCGCAGGGCTCGCTCTTCGGCTTCAGCAACACGATCCTCGGCGTCGCCGCATTCGTGGTGCCGATCCTGATCGGCGCCGGAATCCTTGCGGGCGCGCGCTTCTCGCCCTGGTTCTGGCGCATCTACCAGCTGGGCCTGCTCGGCGGATTCGTCTTCGTGTGCTGGTTGCAGGTGCAGAGCATCTTCTATTTGGGGACGCTCTGCCCCTGGTGCATGGTGGTCTGGGCCGTCATGATCCCGCTGTGGTGGATCGGCCTGGTGCGGCCGTATGCCGTCGGAGACATTCCGCTTGGTGGCGCTGGCCGCCGGTTCGCGCGTGCGGCCTACGGCTGGGTCTGGGTGGTGATCGTGGTCAACTACCTCATCATCGCGACCGTGGCGCAGCTGCAGCTGAACTGGTTCGCGGAGTTCTCGCGCTGACCGAGGGCCGCCCGCTCACCCAGCGGGCGGATCCGCGCTCACGCGCTCCCAGAGCGCATCGACCTGCTCGAGCGTCCACTCCTCGCTCCCCGACGTATCGATCAACACGTCCGCGACCGCACGGCGCTCCTCGTCGCTCGCCTGGCTCTCGATCCTTCGCCTCGCGTCCGCCGGGGTCATCCCGCGCAGTTCGATCAGCCGCGTCGCGCGCAGCGCGGCGGGCGCGTCGGCCATGACCACGAGATCCCACGGCAGCGAGACCCCGGCCTCGACGAGCAGGGGCACCTCGTAGACCACGATGGCGGCGGGGTCGGTCGCCGCGACCTCGGCGATCCGGCGCTGCGCCAGTTCGCGAACCGCCGGATGGACGATCCCGTTCAGGGCACCGAGCGCACGCGCGTCGCCGAACACTCGGGCCCCGAGCGCTGCGCGGTCGAGTTCGCCGCTCGGCGCAAGCACGCTCGGCCCGAAGCGCTCCACGATCGCCGCGAGCGCGGCGGACCCGGGATCGACGGCCTCCCGTGCGAGCTGATCGGCATCGATGCGAACCGCGCCGAGCGTCTCGAGCCTGCGGGCGATCGTCGACTTGCCCGACGCGATGCCGCCGCTCAGCCCGATCAGTTTCACAGTGCCACTCTAGCCGCGCCGCGGCGCCCCCGGCCCGCCTCCGGGTACGCGAAAGGCCCCGCGCTCCCGGAGGAGGCGGAGCCTTTCGCGTGATGGATCAGTTGCCCTCGAGCTGAGCCTTCAGCGCCGCGAGCGCCTCGTCATCAGCAAGCGCGCCGGTCGCAGCCGACTCGCTCGAGAAGGTCGACGGAGCCGCATCCGCGCCGGCAGCCGCACCGGCGGCCTGAGCGGTAAGAGCCTCGCCGACCTGCTTCTTGTGCGCCTCCCAGCGCTCCTGAGCCGCGGCGTACTCCTGCTCCCACTGCTCGCGCTGAGCCTCGAAGCCTTCCTTCCACTCCTGGGTCTCGGGATCGAAGCCCTCGGGGTACTTGTACTCGCCGTTCTCGTCGTACTCGGCGGTCATACCGTAGAGAGCCGGGTCGAACTCGGTGCCCTCGGGGTCGACGCCCTCGTTCGCCTGCTTGAGGCTGAGCGAGATGCGGCGACGATCGAGATCGATGTCGATGATCTTGACGAAGACCTCCTGGCCGGCGGAGACGACCTGCTCGGCAAGCTCGACGTGCTGGCCCGAGAGCTCGGAGATGTGCACGAGGCCCTCGATGC
>JAGQTL010000168.1 GCA_020439035.1 Leucobacter sp.
AACCACATGGCGTGATCGAGGCTGGTGGCGCGCAGCCCGGGGGTCGCCCACGGAATGCCGTGGCGGCGAAGGATCGGCTCGACCAGCAGGTAGTCGCTCGCGAACGCGAGCGCGGCCGAGTGCATCAGCTGCCCGCCCTCGAGCGTGTCGCGGCTGCGCAGCCACACTCGGGTCGAACTCGTGGGTTCCTCCACGCGGAGCAGGATGTCGCTGTCGACGTAGCGGAAGTCGAACGGGCGGTTGAGCACCCACGAGGCGCGCCCGCCATCGGCGAGGTGGCCGTACTTCTCCCAGACCGCGGGAAGCTCCTCGGGGGGCGTCGTGTCTGAGAGGTCGAACGGCTCCTGGTGCTCCGCGCCCGCTTCCTCGACCTGGAACGAGGCGATCATCGCCATGAGCACGTCGCCGCCCTGGTAGGCCTGCACTCGCCGGGTCGAGAACGACCGGCCATCGTGCAGGCGCCCGACCTCGAAGGTCATGCGCTGCTCGGATTCGCCCGGTCGCAGGAAGTATCCGTGCATGGAGTGGAGCGCGCGTTCCTGTGGAACCGTGGCGCCCGCCGCGGAGAGCGCCTGGCCGAGCACCTGGCCGCCGAAGGATCGCCCGTGCGGCGTCGGCAGCGCCGGCCCGGTGAAGATGTCGCTGTGGGTGCGGGCATCCGAATCGATGACTCCGAGCATCGCGGTGAGGTCGGGTACGCCGGTCATGGTGCCTCCTGGGTCGCCGTCGCTCCCAGTCTATTGGCCCGGGGCGCGGGCTAAGCTCGAAGCGATGCCACGCACACTCGACCTCGCCGATCACGCCACTCGCGACGACCTGCGCATCTATCTCGAACGCCTGCTTCGGGCGGGCCGCGACGAGGCGCGCCTCATCGTCCGCGACTCGCTGCTGGCGGTGTTCGGCTGCACGCAGGCGCCGGAGGATCTCATGGATACGGCGCCCGTGGTGCTCGTGCTGCGATCCTTCGCGCTCTCGCGCCCGGTCGACCAACCGCTCGACCTCGTCGTCCCGGCTCGCGCCCTGCTCGACCGGCTGGCCCGCATGGGTATCGTGGGGCTCCGGCTCGACCTTCCCGACGCCGAGGTGACGGCGGCCTGGGCGGGGGTGCTGCCGCCGGCGGGGGAATGGCGCGCCGAAGGAGTGATCGATGCCGCCTCGCTCAGGGGGGTCGCCGAGGAGGGGATGCGCAGGATCACAGAGACGCTTCCGGATTCGCCCGGCGATCCGGTCGTCCGTCGCGTGCGCCGAGCCGTGTGGGGCACCGAGATCGCGCCGGGGCTGCCGGCTGCGGTGGCCTTCGCGGCCGAATCGATGGGCTTCCTCGGCTCGGACGAGCCCGTGCGATTAACCGGCACGCGCACCTGGCGTCGGCTCGCGACCCCGCGTGGCGAGGTGCTCGTGCGCACCGGCCCCCGGACGCGTCCAGGCGCGGTGGGGTAGGATGGTGTGGTTCTAGCGAATTGGAGAATCGCCCTATGTCTCAGGTGACCGGCATCATCGACCCGCCCATCGACGACCTGCTCGAGAAGGTGGAGTCGAAGTACGCCCTCGTGGTCTTCGCGTCGCAGCGCGCGCGTCAGATCAACGACTACTACACCGATCTGCACGACGGCAACATCTTCGACAATGTGGGCCCGCTGGTCGACGCGTCGGTGGACGACAAGCCGCTCACCACGGCGCTGCACGAGATCGTCGAGGGCAAGCTCGTCATGACTCCGCGCACGCACGATGCGGCCCCGACCGCGGCGGCTGCGGCGCTCGAGGAGAGCGAGCCGAGCGAGGGCACGGCCGCTGCGGCCGACGAGAACGCGGAGTAATACTCGATCGTTTGTCGGAGGCGTCGGATAGCCTGAGTCGCGCTCGGCATCCGGCGCTTTCGCGTTCTTCCCGCCACCGTTCACGACGATGATCCGATCGTCGCGCCACCGCACCTACCCCCGATGAGGAGACACCCGTGAGCTTGCGACACTTCACCTCGGAATCGGTGACCGAGGGTCACCCCGACAAGATCTGCGATCGCATCAGCGATTCGATCCTCGACGCGATGCTGGAGCAGGATCCGGGTTCGCGCGTCGCGGTCGAGACGTTGGTGACCACCGGGCTCGTGCACGTCGCGGGCGAGGTGACGACCAATGGCTACGTGGAGATCCCCGATATCGTCCGCGCGGCCATCCACGAGGTCGGGTACACGTCGAGCGACATGGGCTTCGACGCGGCCTCGTGCGGCGTCTCCGTGTCGATCGGGCAGCAGTCGCCCGACATCGCGAGCGGCGTCGACGCCTCGCTCGAGGTGCGCGCGGGCGAGGCCGAGGATGAGCTCAGCCTGCAGGGTGCCGGCGATCAGGGCATCATGTTCGGATACGCGACCGACGAGACGCCCGAGTTGCACCCGCTGCCGAGCTGGCTCGCGCATCGCCTGGCGGAGCGCCTCACCGAGGTACGCAAGACCGGGGTGCTGCCGTACCTCCGGCCCGACGGGAAGACGCAGGTGACGATCGGCTATGAGGGGGAGCGCCCGGCAACGGTCGAGGCGGTCGTCCTCTCGACGCAGCACGAGCGGCGCATCGATCAGCGGCAGCTGCACGCCGACATCGAGCGGGAGGTCATCCGCCCGGTACTCGGTCGCGTGGAACTGAAGAGCGATGGCGCCGAGCTCTTCATCAACCCGGCCGGCCCGTTCGTCACGGGCGGTCCGATGGGAGATGCCGGGCTTACCGGGCGCAAGATCATCATCGACACCTACGGCGGCGCCAGCCGACACGGCGGCGGTGCGTTCAGCGGCAAGGACCCGTC
>JAGQTL010000169.1 GCA_020439035.1 Leucobacter sp.
GCCACGTCGACCGCGGGCAGCAGTTCGAGTCTGGGGCTGGTGTTGAGGTTCGTCATCTCGTGTCTTCTCCGTGGGTATCGCGGGGTGGGTCAGAGGGAGCGGATCCAATTGCGCAGCAGGCGGATCCCCGCTTCGCCGGACTTCTCGGGGTGGAACTGGGTCGCGCAGAGCGGGCCGTTCTCGACGGCCGCCACGAATCGCTGCCCGTGCTCGGCCCAGGCGACCTTCGGCCGGGTCGCCCGGGTGCGGCCCTCGAGCGTCCAGTCGGTCGCGGCGTAGCTGTGCACGAAGTAGAAGCGCTCGTGCTCCACACCGGCGAAGAGCCGAGAGCCCTCCGGTGCCTCGAGCGTGTTCCAGCCCATGTGCGGCAGCCGCTCGGCGGCGAGTTCGTGCACCGTACCCGGCCATTGGCCGAGGCCCGGAGTCTCGATCCCGCGCTCGACCCCGCGCTCGAACATCACCTGCTGCCCCACGCAGATGCCGAGCACGGGCCGGCCACCGGCCAGGCGGCGATCGATCAGTTCGTCGCCGTTCACCGCGAGCAGCTGGCGCATCACCGCGTCGAAGGCGCCGACGCCCGGCACGAGCAGGCCATCGGCCGCGAGGACCGCGTCGGGGTCGCTCGTGAGTTCGACCTCGGCGCCGGCGAGTTCGAGCGCTTTGACGGCCGAGTGCACGTTCCCCGAGCCGTAGTCGAGCACCACGACCGACTTGGCCGGACCGCCTGGTGTCACAGCGCTCCCTTGGTGCTCGGTACGCCGACCACCAGCGGATCGAGCGACTTCGCCTGCCGGAATGCGCGCGCGAAGGCCTTGAACTCCGCCTCGGCGATGTGGTGCGGATCCCGGCCCGCGAGCAGCGTCAGGTGCACGGTCAACCGCGCGTTCAGGGTGAGCGCCTCGAAGAAGTGGCGCACCATGCTGCCCGTGAAGTGGCCGCCGATCAGGTGGTACTCGAACCCGGCAGGTTCGCCGCCGTGCACGAGGTACGGGCGGCCCGAGATGTCGACCACGGCCTGCGCGAGCGCCTCGTCGAGCGGCACGAGCGCATCGCCGTAGCGGCTGATCCCGCGCTTGTCGCCGAGTGCGGCGAGGAGCGCCTGGCCGAGGAGGATGCCGGTGTCCTCGACCGTGTGGTGCACGTCGATGTGCGTGTCTCCGGCCGCGCGCACCGTGAGATCGGTGAGCGAATGCCGGGCGAAGGCCGTGAGCATGTGGTCGAAGAACGGCACGCCGGTCTCGACATCGGCGTTGCCTGCGCCATCGAGATTCACACTGAGTTCGATGCGCGATTCGCTGGTCGCGCGCTCGAGCGTCGCGATCCGGGGGCTAGTGCTCATAGTAGAACAGCCTACCGTTTCTCGGCGCTTCCTCCTGCTGCGGGGCGTCCCCCGCCTCCGCCTGCTCGAGCGCCGGCCCCGTCGACCCGGCGTGCGGCGTGCGCGCGCTCAGGCGCGGGCACCGCCGGGCCCGAGCGCCGCGATCGCGTCGATGAGGAGACCGGTCTCCGCCGCGGTACCGGCCGTGAGCCGCAGGTGCCCCGGGATCCCGAGGTCGCGGATGAGGATGCCCTGCGCCAGCAGCGCCTCGAAGGTGGCCGACGGGTCGGCGAAGCCGCCGACCAGCAGGAAGTTCGAGCCGGATGGGTGGACGTCGTACCCGAGCCCGGTCAGCGCGGAGGCGAGCCGGTCGCGCTGCGCGCGGATGTCTGCGACGGTGGAGAGCATCGCGTCCGCGTGGCGGAGCGCGGCGATCGCCGCGGCCTGCGTCAGCGCGGAGAGGTGGTACGGCAGGCGCACGAGACGGAGCGCGTCGATTACCGCGGGGTCCGCGGCGAGGTAGCCGACGCGCGAACCCCCGCGAACGCGAACGCCTTGCTCATCGTGCGCGAGACGAGCAGGCGAGGCCGCCCAGGGAGCAGCGTCACCGCGCTCGGGCGCTCGGATTCGAATTCGTGATAGGCCTCGTCGATCACGAGGATGCCGTCGAACGCGTCGTAGGCCGCGCGCACGACCTCGAGATCGAGCGGTGTGCCGGTCGGGTTGTTGGGGCCGCAGATGATCGCGATGCTCGGCGCGTGCTCGGCCAGCGCCGACGCGACGATCTCGGGTGTCAGCGCGTAGTCGGCCGGCCGCGCGACCGGCACCCAGGCGGTGTCGGTGCCATCGGCGAGCAGCGGGTACATGGAATAGGTCGGCGTGAAGCTGAGCAGGCTCCTGCCCGGCCCGCCGAAGGCCTGCAGCACCTGCTGCAGCACCTCGTTCGATCCGTTCGCCGCCCACACCTGCTCGGCGGCGAGCCGCTGCCCCTGGGCGAGGTCGCGGTTCAGAAAGTTCGCGAGCTCACCGCGGAGCTCGAGAAAGTCGCGATCCGGGTAGCGGTTCACCCCGCGCACGGCGTCGGCCAGCGCCGCGACGATATCGGCGACGGCGCCCTCGGGCAGCGGATGCGTGTTCTCGTTGACGTTCAGGCTGACCGGCACCGGATCTTGCGGTGCCCCGTACGGCTGCTTGCCGACGAGGTTGTCACGGAGGGGGAGGTCGCTCAGGCTGGTCACCCGTCAAGTTTAGACGTCGATACCGACCTCGGCGGCGCTCGCGACCCCGGGGGCGTCCGCGAAACGCAGCGGAACGGCGAGCGCCTGCCCTGCCTGGACATCGGAACTCTCGAGCCCGTTGAGCCGGATGATCTCGGCGATGATGTCGCGCGGATCGGCGCTCGAGTCGAGTTCGGTCGCCACGGACCACAGCGTGTCGCCCGCCTGGACCACGACGTACCCGAAGTCCGCGTGGCCGGCCTCGGTCGACGCATCGGCCCGCGTCGCGCCGAGCAACGCCCCCGCGGCAACCAGCCCGGCCACGAGCAGGGCGATGAAGAAGCCCAGTACGATACGCCCCCGCCGAGTGATGCGCAGGCGAACGGGAGCCCCGCCGCCCGGCGCACGGTGGTGCAGGGGGGTGACGGTGGTGATGTGCGATGCGCTCATGATCGCTCCTCTCGTTCTCGGCGCCGATACGATCCCGGATTCCGATCGAGCGGAGGCCCGAACCGTGATCGAACACCTGTTTCGAATATATCTTCGATTGACTGAAAGCGCAAGACGATATTCGAAGATGTTTACCGAAGTTTTTCCCCGACACTCGAACATGTGTTTGTCGATGTTCGAGTGCCCGCGTTACGCTTTCCCCATCGGCAGCAGTGAACCATCAACCACCGACAATCGGGTTTTCGCCCGGAACGGCGCCGGATTCGGCGCAGACCGCAGGGAGAGCAGGAGGGCCCCATGGCCGCAGTGGAGAGCAGTGCGGCATCGGGCCGCCCGCGTTATACGAAGCTGAGCGAGAAGCAGCAGGCGATCCTCGAGTTCATCTCGCGTTCGGTCGAGACCCGCGGGTACCCGCCGTCCATGCGAGAGATCGGCGATGCCGTCGGGCTCTCCTCGCTGTCGAGCGTCACCCACCAGCTCAGCCGGCTCGAACTCGCCGGCTACCTGCGTCGCGATCCGAATCGCCCCCGCGCGCTCGAGGTCCTGATCGAACTCGCCACCACGAGCAGCGCCGTCGCCGAGGCTCCGACGGTGCAGCCCGAGGAGACGGCCTACGTGCCGCTCGTCGGACACATCGCCGCCGGCGTGCCCATCACGGCCGAGCAGCAGGTCGAAGAGCTCGTTCCGCTGCCGCGCACGCTCGTCGGCGATGGCCAGCTGTTCATGCTCAAGGTCGTCGGCGAATCGATGATCGACGCCGCGATCTGCGACGGCGACTTCGTGGTCGTGCGGCAGCAGCGCGACGCCGAGAACGGCGACATCGTCGCGGCCATGCTGGACGGCGAGGCGACCGTCAAGGTCTTCCGGCGGCGCGACGGGCACACCTGGCTGCTCCCCCGCAACAGCGCGTTCGAGCCGATCCTCGGCGATTTCGCGGAGGTACTCGGCAAGGTCGTCGCGGTCTTCCGTTCCGTCTGAGCTGTCGCCGCCCCGATCGGCGCGGGCGACTCAATCGACGAGATACGGTGCGAGCTTGGCGAGGGTCTCGCCGCTCACGAAGGCGTGCACACGGGTGCCCGCCTCTTCATAGGAGGTGCCGAGCACCCGGTTGCGCTCGTGGAGCTCCGCCACGAGCTCGCCGTGGGCGTAGGGCACCACCGCCACGACCTCGCGCTCCGGCACTGGCAACGCGGCATCGATCCGCGAGCGGAGTTCCTCGATCCCGGCTCCCGTGCGAGCCGAGACGAACACGGCATCGGGCGCGAGCCCGTGCAGCACGAGCTGCTGCGAGGCATCGATCAGATCGGACTTGTTGAACACGACGATCTCCGGGATGCCCAGCGCGTCGACCTCGGCGATCACGTCGCGCACGGTCTGGAGCTGGGCTGCGGGATCCGGGTGCGAGCCGTCGACGACGTGCACGATCACATCGGATTCGGCGACCTCTTCGAAGGTCGACCGGAACGCCTCGACGAGCTGGTGGGGAAGGTTCCGCACGAAGCCGACCGTATCCGCGTAGGTGAATCGCCGGCCGTCGGCCGTCTCGGCGTGCCGCACGGTGGTGTCGAGCGTGGCGAAGAGCTGATTCTGCACGAGCGCCTCGGCCCCCGTCAACCGGTTGAGCAGGCTCGACTTCCCCGCGTTCGTGTACCCGGCGATCGCCACGGACGGCACCTCGCCGCGCCTGCGGTTCGCGCGCTTCGCCTCGCGCGCCGGGCCGAATGCCTTGATCTGCTGCCGCAGCTTCGCCATCCGCGTGTTGATCCGGCGGCGATCCAGCTCGATCTTCGTCTCGCCCGGGCCTCGCGAGCCCATGCCCGCGCCGCCGGCGCCGACCTGCCCGCCCGCTTGCCGCGACATCGATTCGCCCCAGCCGCGCAGGCGCGGCAGGAGGTATTCGAGCTGCGCGAGCTCGACCTGGGCCTTGCCCTCGCGGCTCTTCGCATGCTGGCTGAAGATATCGAGGATCACGGCCGTGCGGTCGATCACCTTCACCTTCACGACGTCTTCCAGCGCGCGACGTTGCGACGGCGCGAGCTCGGTATCGGCCACGACGGTATCCGCGCCTTCCGCGGCCACGATCTCCGCGAGCTCCTGCGCCTTGCCCTTGCCGAGATACGTGGCGGGATCCGGATGCGCCCGGCGCTGCAGCACACCGTCGAGCACCTGCGCACCGGCGGTCTCGGCGAGGGCCGCGAGCTCGCGCAGCGAGTTCTCGGCATCCTCCTGCGCGCCCCGCCCCGACGGCGAGTACACCCCGATCAGCACGACCTTCTCGAGTCGCAGCTGCCGGTACTCGACCTCGGTCACGTCTTCGAGCTCGGTCGAGAGCCCCACGACGCGCTTGAGCGACGCGCGCTCCTCGCGCTCGAGACGAATCGCATCGAGGTCGTCGGCGAGCCGGTCGTCCCGTTCCGCGCCGAGCGCCTGCGCTTCACCGGCGAGGACGTCGCGGCCCTCGCGGATCACGGTCGCACCGCCGCCGCGGTCCGCTCGGGCGAGGAGCCGATCCAGCGCGTCCTCCGACTCCGCGGAAGCCGATGCCGTGGGCTCGGCCGGATCGTCGCCGCCGGCGTGCGGCGGGGCCGCGAAATCTTCGTGCGTTCGTCGAGTCATGTGGCTCCCAGTGTAGGCGCACCGGCCCCCGCCGCGCAGCGTGTTCACCGAGAGCGCAGCCGAGCCCGTGCGCCGCTGCTGGGATACTGGATCGGTGAACCAGCACTACTTCAGTGAGAGCCCCGCCGGCGACTACGCGCCCCGTGAGATCGAGGTCGAGCTGGCCGGAGCTCCGCGGCGGCTGCTCACCGCGGGCGGGGTGTTCAGCCCCGAGCACCTCGATCAGGGCACGCGGGTGCTGCTTCGGGCGCTCGAAGCGCTCGAAGGCTCGATAGAGGATCGCGGCCCGATCCTCGACATCGGCTGCGGGTGGGGCCCGATCGCGCTTGACGCGGCCCTGCGGCACCCCGAAGCGGAGGTCTGGGCGATCGACGTGAACGCGCGGGCGCGGGAGCTGACCGCCGCGAACGTCGAGCGGCTCGGGCTCGCGAACGTGCGCGTCGCCTCACCGGACGCGGTGCCAGCGGAGCTGCGCTTCACATCGATCCGGTCGAACCCGCCGATCCGGGTTGGCAAGGCCGTGCTGCACGGCATCCTGCGGCAGTGGCTGCCGCGCCTGGCGGCAGGCGGATCCGCCCGCCTGGTCGTCGCGAAGCACCTCGGCGCCGACTCGCTGCAGCGCTGGATCACGGCGGAGTTCCCGAAGCTGACGGTCGCACGCGTCGCCCGCGACAAGGGGTTCCACGTCATCGAGGCGCGGCGGCCGGCGGATCCGGACTAGGGCAGCGTGATCGTGCCCCGGTAGACGAGCTCGGCCGGGCCGCTGAGCGAGACGTGCTCGCCCTCCTCGGTCGGGAACATCCGCACCCCCAGGCGCCCGCCGGGCACTTCGACGCTCCAGCTGTTCGGCATCTCCTCGCCGCCCCAGTGCCGGAACGCGAGCGCCGCGGCCGCGGTGCCGGTGCCGCACGAGAGCGTCTCTCCCGAACCCCGCTCGTGCACGCGCATGCGGATGCGCGCGACACCGTCCTTCAGCAGCGGATCCTCCGGCACCACGAACTCGACGTTCGCGCCCGCGTCCGGGGCGGGCTCGAGCACGGGGGCCTCGGACAGGTCGAGCCCGTCGAGTTTCGCGTCGTCGGCGAGCACGGTCACCACGTGCGGGTTGCCGAGATCGATCCCGAGGCCCGGCCGCGGGACGTTGAGCCCACGGGCGGCGACGAGCGCTTCCTCGCCGAGTCGCCAACGCCCGAGGTCGACCGTGTAGCCGGAGACGCCGGCCAGCACATCCTTCACCCCGGCACGCGTGCCGATCGGGAGGGTGTCCCGGCGCTCGGGCGAGACGAGCCCCTCCTCGATGAGGTAGTGCGCGAAGACGCGGATCCCGTTGCCGCACATCTCGGCGACCGTGCCGTCGGAGTTCCAGTAGTCCATGAACCACTCGGCGTCCGGCTCCACCTCGAGGATCCTCTTGCCCTCGGGGATCGCCCGCGAGCGCACCGCGCGGATCACCCCATCCGCACCGATCCCGAAGTGCCGGTCGCAGAGGAACGCGATCTGCTCGGGCGTGAGCTCGATCTCGCCGTCGGGGTCGGTGAAGAGCACGAAGTCGTTGCCGGTGCCGTGGCCCTTGGCGAATGCGAGGCTGGTCATCGTTTCAGTCTACGGGCCGACGGTCGCGAACGATGCCGCCCGGCGCATGACCCCGCGGTTTCCCGGGCCATCGCCGCGCCATCGCGGCACCCTGTCATCCGACGCGATCGCACGATGCCTGGTGTGTTGGTTTTTTGTTACTCTTGACGTACTACGACACACGTACCATGTTTGGTGAAACACAAACAGGAAGAACTCGGGGAGGGCCGTCATGATCAGTGCCGACGCGATTCGCGGCTACATCGACCTCATGATCCTCTCGCTCCTGCGCGGTCGCGATTCCTACGCCTACGAGCTCGCCCAGCAGATCAGCGCGGTCACGGGAGACGCCTACGAGATCAAGCAGACCACGCTCTACTCGGCCGTCAAACGGCTCGAGGCGAGCGCGCTCGTCCTCTCCTACCCCGGCACCTCCGCGTCCGGCAAACCCCGCACCTACTACCGGATCACGGACTCCGGGATCGCCGCGCTCGCCGCCAAGAGCGACGAGTGGACCCGCACCAAGTCCGTGGTCGATCGCTTCATCGACCCCAACACCACAGGAGCAGCATCATGAACGTCATCATCGCCTATCTGGAAACGATGTTCAGCCCGTTTCCCAGCACCCCCCGCCTGCACGACGCCAAGAACGAGCTGCAGACCATGATGGAAGACGCGTACACGGGATACGTCGCCACCGGGCTCTCTGAGAACGAGGCCGTCGGCCGGGTCATCACCGAGTTCGGCAACCTGGACGAGCTGGCACCGGTGCTCGGCATCAGCGCGGAGATCGCGCCCGCACCGCGCGACGGGAATGGTCCCGAGGCGGGCGACGCATCCGCAGCGCGCCCGGCCAGGACGCCGTACCCCGCGCTCACCCTCGATGAGGCCCAGCGTTTCGCGGATGCTCGGCGGACGACGCAACCGCGGATCGCCACCGCCGTCGCACTGTTCACGATCAGCCCGGTCCCGCTCCTGATCGGGGCGATGCTCGCCGGCGGGGATCGGGGCGACGGTCGGGGCGACGGGGACGGCCTCACCGGGTTGGGCCTGATCCCCCTGCTCGCACTCATCGCTCTCGGCGTCATCCTCATCATCGGCGCCGACCAGAAACGCGCGCCATACAAGCACATCGCGGCCTACCGCTTCTCGCGCACTCCCGCGGTCACCGCCTGGGCGAGCGAGCTCGAACGCGGGCACGAACGGCGACGGCGGATCAGCCTGCAGATCGCGGTCGCCCTCTGGATCCTCGCCGCCACGCCGATCCTGCTCACGTCGCTCGCGTTCCCCGATCTCGGCGGAACCGGCAACGGCGCCCTCGTCGGCGTGATCGGCACGCTGTGCTTCGTGGCCCTTGGGCTACTGGTGTTCCTGCCGAACAACTGGGCCTCGGAGGTCGCCGAGATTCTGACGAAGCAGCACGGCTCGCTCCGGGACGACGAAGACGAGGACGACAACACGTCGCTCTTCGGGGTGATCGCCGCGTTCTACTGGCCTCTGCTGACCGCCGTCTTCCTCGCCTGGAGCTTCATCGGCGACGCCTGGGACCGATCCTGGATCGTGTGGCCCATCGGTGCCGTGCTCTTCGGCGCGATCGCCGCGGGGGTCGGCGCCTGGGAGAGCTACCGCAAGAACCGGCGGTGAGTGCGGGGCGCGCGGTGAGTGCCGCGCGCGCCTGCGCCGCTCAGACCAGCCGAACCCGGCCCACGTCCGGCCCATCCACCCACTCGATGCCCGGGTACCGCTTGAACCAGCTCACCTGCCGCCGCGCGTAGCGGCGCGTGAGGGCCTGGGTCTCCGCGATCGCGTCGGCCTCGCTCGTCTCGCCCCGCAGCTGCGCGAGTGCCTGCGCGTAGCCGATGGCGCGGCTCGCAGTCCTCCCCTGCTCGATCCCCTGCCGGATCAGTCCGCGCACCTCGTCGAGCATGCCTCCGGCCCACATCCGCTCCACCCGCCGGTCGAGCCGCTCGACCAGGGCCGCGCGATCGCAGGCGACGCCGATGATGCGGGTCTCGGGCGCCCAGAGCTCGGGGGCCTCGGGCAGCGTGACGCGAGCCTCCGCCCCCAGCAGGGCGACCTCGAGCGCGCGCACGACGCGACGGGGGTTGCGCGCGTCGACCGCCTCCGCGGCACCCGGATCGAGCGCGCGCAGCCGCTCGAGCAGCGGCACCGTACCCTGCGCGGCGGCCTCGCGCTCGAGCTCCTCGCGCAGCGCCTCATCCCGGGGCGGAAACCGGAAATCGAAGAGGACGCTCGAGACGTAGAGGCCGGAACCCCCGACGAGGATCACGTCGTTCCCCCGTTCGAGGATCCCGCGGATCACGCTCCGGGCCTCCGGCTGATACCAGGCGACCGTCGCCTCCTCGCGCACGTCGACGGCGTCGAAGAGGTGATGAGGGATGCCGCGCCGCTCCGACGGCGGCAGCTTCGCGGTGCCGATGTCCATGCCGCGGTAGAGCTGCATCGCATCGG
>JAGQTL010000170.1 GCA_020439035.1 Leucobacter sp.
CGACGGCGAGCAGCACCCAGGCGATGGGAGAGATCTCGGCGGGCGACGGCATCAGCCCACCTTATCCGAGTGCGTCGAGGGGCGGGCCGCGGAGACGCACGCTCGCAGAGGCGGGTGCGCGCCCGAAGGGGCGCGCCTTAGCGCCGCGTCCATGAGATGAGGTGGTCGCGGTCGAATCTCGGTGAGCAGGCGCTGCACGAGTGCTCCCCGCTCGGCCGGCGGAACCGCACGTACTCGTGCCCGGCCGCGCAGTGGCCGACCCAGGGGGCGAGTTCGGCGGCGATCTCGCCGTCGTGGGTGCGCCCGCCGACATAGCCGATCTCGCGCGCAATCCGCTTCCACGTCGCGCCGTGCCCCGCTTTCGAGCCGGCCATCGCATGCGCCACCTCGTGCAGGAGGATCTGGTGGATCTCGTCGTCCTCGAAGCGCGCGGCCAGATACCGCGAGACCGAGATGCGGCGCGCGGTGTAGTTGCAGAGGCCGGCCCGGCGTTTCGCGTGGTCGAAGCCGAAGGTCCACGACCCCTCGCCGTGGAGGGGGTCGAGATGGATGCGGATGAGCGCCTCGGCCCAGATGCGCACTCGGGCGAGGTCAGACATCGAAGAGCTCCCGTGGTGGGAGAGGGCTCGGCATCGCCGACTCGTCGCGCACGGGCGCCGCCGTGCCGATCCACTCTCGAAGCTCGCGGCCGACCAGCATGCGAGCCGGATGCGGGCCGCACGCGAGGAGCCGCGGGAGCCAGTCGAGTTCGGGATCGCCCGCCGAGGCCACGAGCACCACGTTGCCGAATCGCCGGCCCTTCAGCACCTGCGGCTCGCCGATGACGGCCACTTCCGGGAACCTCTCCCGCAGCGTTGCCGCCTGCCCGCGGGTGAATGCCTGCCCGGTGCCGTCGGTCGCGTTCACGACGACGACGCCGTCGGGGGCGAGCAGCGGGGCGATCAGTCCGTAGAACTCGCTGCTCGACACGTGCGCGGGGGTCTGCGAGCCGGCGAAGATGTCGACCACCACGAGGTCCATGGCTCCCTGCATGCCGGCGGGAAGCCGCCCGAGCACGTCGCGGGCATCGCCGTGCCGCACGCGGATGCCGGCGCGCTTGGGCAGGGGAGCGGCTTCGCGCACGAGCGCCACGAGCGCGCTCTCGAGCTCGATGATCTGCTGGCGGCTACCGGGGCGCGTCGCCTCGATGTAGCGCGGGAGCGTGAAGGCGCCGCCGCCCAGGTGGAGCGCCGAGATCGGTTCGCCGGGTGCGCGGAACAGGTCGATCACGTGCCCGATCCGGCGAATGTATTCGAAGAACAGCTCGTCGGGCGAGCGGAGGTTGATGTGCGATTGCGGGGTGCCGTCGACCGAGAGCACGAGGGATCCGGGTACCCAGCGATCCTCTTCGAACTCGGCGACGAGCCCGGAGCTGAGGGTGACTGGGTCGGGCAGCCTGATCGACATTCAGAACCGGACGATGGCCGGTCGATACGGGATCGGAGCCTCCATCAGTTCCGATGTGTCCTCGGCCAGCCGCTGGGCGAGATTCATGGCGGCCTCGATGCCGTTCTTGGTGCGGAACCAGGTGATCGCGTCCGCCTCGGTTCCCGAGGAGAGGCGCATGCGCACCTGGGACTCGAACGCGGCGCGGTAGAAGTCGTTGCCGAGCAGGCTGCCGCACTGCACGAGCGTGAGCCCGGAGGCGAGATCCTCGGTGGAGAATCGGCGGCGAACGACCCGGGCGACCGAGTCCGCCAGGTCTTCGGCCTCGCCCTTGACGATGTTCTGGGCGCTCAGATCGCCGAGCTCGGCCGCCGCGCACACGCCCGCGGCGAAGCGCGCGATGTCGGCCTTCAACTGATTGTCCGACACGGCGAGCGCGCGGAAGCGCGCGATGATCTCTTCGTCGCGGTTGCCGAAGATGCCGTAGACCTCGCGGAATCGGTTCAGCAGAACGGTGTTCTCGCCCGCCTCGAAATCCCGGGCCACTTGCCTGATGGCGTTGAGCGCGACCCAGAAGCCCGAACCGTAGTCGCTCGCGACCCAGTCGTGCCCGCCCGCCTGATGGACTGCGCCGTCCGCCGTGCGCACGAGCACGTTCGAGCCCGTGCCGGCCACGATCGCGCCGTTCGCGCGGTGGCCCCAGAGCAGTGCGGCGGTGTCGTTGCAGGCGCCCGCCGCGCGGATGTTGCTGTTCAGATAGTCGGCGAGCGCGTCGTGGAGCGTTTCGAGGAAGGCGCCGCGCGTGGGCTCCGCGAAGCCGGCGGCGCCGAAGAAGGCGTACACCGGCATATCCGGTACGTCGTGCTCCTGCCAGTAGTTCTCGATCGGCGCGAAGATGCGCCGGATGGTGGCGGCGTATTCCGACGGCGGAAGCACGCCGGAGAGCGAATCGGCGACCTCGAAGCGGCGGGTCTCGAAGTCGGTGCCGGGCGCGGATACCTCGACGTTGGTGCGGGTGCCGCCGCTGTCGACGGCGATGAATACAGCGCTCATGTGAACTCCAGGCTCTTTCCTTCAATCCGGACGATCTCGGTCCGCACCAGCTCCGCGATGACGGCTTCGAACTCCTGAGGGGAATGACCGGCCGCGAGAAAGACGCTTCTCACCGGGGCGACGGAGACACGCCCGTGCGCATCCACTCGAGCGTGCAACTCGGCGAGCACCGTCTGCGGGTCGAGCTCCGCGACGCCGCGCCGCGGCTGCGGTTCTCCGCTGCGTGCGGCTGAGTAGACGCTCTCCTGCATCTGCGCCATGCGGCCCTGCAACTCGCTCTGGGATTGCTCGAGTTCCATGATGTATGCGCGCAATTCCTCATTGCTGCGGAGGGTGGCCTCGTGCTGCTCGCGGGCGGCGCGGGAACCGCGTCGTTCGAAATAGAAGCCGCTGGCGAAGCCGCCGATCAGACCGATGAGGATATTGACGATATCCCAGAGCACAGGCGGATCCTCTCTCGCGTAACGGACACGGGTGTGCCGGATCCCGGCTTCTCCGGGTCATTCCTCGTCGGCGCAGCCGTATCGGCGGAGCGGCCCGGGAATGCGACCACGCCGATTATACGTGCCATTCGGTTCGACCGAGGTCGGCGAGCTTACGGCGTATGGCGCCATTGCTCGGCTCCACCTGGAAGCTGCCGTCGGGGTAGACGATCACCGGGATGTTGGAGCGTCCGCTGATGTCGCGGGCAACCTCCGCGGCATCCGGATCCGCCACGAGGTCGACCCAGCGGTACTCGATGTATTGCTCGTCGAAGAGCCGTTTCGCGCGGCGGCAGTCCCGGCACCAGTCCGCGCCGAACACGATGATGCCGGAGGTCTCGCTCCCCGCCCCGTTCGTTCCGTCGACTGCGCCCGATCCCATGCTCATGAGCCCAGTCTACGTTCCGCCCCGCGTGACGGCGCGAGCGGTGGCGTGATACTACCCGAAGCCCCTTGCTATCCGGTAACAGATCGATTACAGTAGATAGTTGCGCCTCGAACACCTGTCTGCCTTCATATTGCGGTCGGCCGTCATGCTCCTCACGGAGACTCACACCGCGTGTTTCGAGCGCTTCTGCCATAGACCAGGTCAGACGGCCCGACGGGGCCCACGGAGGTAACTTCCCTTGGCTGCTGCGCGCAACGCATCCACCAATTCACCCAAGAACGGCCGCAATCACCAGCGGCTCTCGTTCGCCAAGATTTCCGACACGCTGACGGTGCCCAACCTGCTGGCACTGCAGCTCGAGAGCTTCGACTGGCTCGTCGGCAACGATGCGTGGAAGGAACGCGTCGTCCAGGCTCAGAAGGACGGGCGCGACGACATCGCGCTCACGAGCGGGCTCGAGGAGATCTTCGACGAGATCTCGCCGATCGAGGACAACGCGGGCACCATGCAGCTCTCGTTCGAGAACCCGATCCTCGACGAGCAGAAGTACAGCATCGACGAGTGCAAGGAGCGCGGGAAGACCTACTCCGCGCCGCTCTACGTCGAAGCGGCCTTCTACAACACCGAGACGCAGGTGCTGAAGAGCCAGACGGTCTACATGGGCGATTTCCCCATCATGACCGACAAGGGCACGTTCATCATCAACGGCACGGAGCGCGTCATCGTCTCGCAGCTCGTGCGCAGCCCCGGCGTGTACTTCGAGCGCACGCAGGAGAAGACGAGCGACAAGGACGTCTTCACCGCGCGCGTGATCCCGAGCCGCGGTGCGTGGCTCGAGTTCGAGATCGATAAGCGCGACCAGGTGGGCGTGCGCATCGATCGCAAGCGCAAGCAGTCGGTCACGGTCTTCCTGAAGGCGCTCGGGATGACGAGCGCCGAGATCCTCGAGGAGTTCGCCGGCTACGAGTCGATCGCGCTCACGCTCGAGAAGGACGGCATCGAGACGCAGGAAGAGGCGCTCAAGGATATCTACCGCAAGCAGCGCCCGGGCGAGCAGGTGGCCATCGAGGCCGCCCGCGCTCTGCTCGACAACAGCTACTTCAACCCGAAGCGCTACGACCTTGCGAAGGTCGGCCGGTACAAGATCAACCGCAAGCTCGGTATCGACGCCCCCATCACCGACTCGGTGCTCTCGCTCGAAGACATCGTGGCGACCATCAAGTACCTCGTCGGCCTGCACGCCGGCACCGAGACCCTCCCCGGCGTGCGCGACGGCAAGCCGGTCGAGCTG
>JAGQTL010000171.1 GCA_020439035.1 Leucobacter sp.
CGACCAGTCGATGCACGAGAAGACCGCGGTGCCCGCGCTCATCGAGGAGCTCTACACCTTCCTGCGCCAGGCGGACGCGCGTGAGCTCGACCTGCTCTTCGCCCAGCTCGACGCGGCGCGCAGCGCCGGGGACGAGACGGTCGTCGAGTTCGTGCTCGCGCAGATCGACGCCTTCGAAACCCACGTCGTGCCGATCATCGCCGACATCGACGCGGGGTTCGGCAACCCCGAGGCCACCTACCTTCTGGCGAAGCGGATGATCGAGGCGGGCGCCTGCGCGATTCAGATCGAGAACCAGGTCTCGGACGAGAAGCAGTGCGGCCACCAGGACGGCAAAGTCACGGTGCCGCACGAGGACTTCATCGCGAAGCTGAACGCCGTGCGCTACGCGTTCCTCGAACTGGGCGTCGACAACGGCATCATCGTCGCGCGCACCGATTCGCTCGGCGCCGGCCTGACCCAGAAGCTGGCGGTGAGCCACGTGCCAGGCGACCTCGGCGACCAGTACAACTCGTTCCTCGACACCGACGAGGTCGATGAGTCGCAGCTGGGCACCGGCGATGTCGTGATCGCGCGCGACGGCAAGCTCCTGCGCCCGAAGCGCCTGGCGTCGAATCTCTACCGTTTCCGGCAGGGAACCGGCGAGGATCGCGTCGTGCTCGACTGCATCACCGCGCTTCGCAACGGCGCCGACCTGCTCTGGATCGAGACCGAGAAGCCCCACATCGAGCAGATCGCCGGCATGGTCGATCGCATCCGCGCCGCCGTTCCCGACGCGAAGCTCGTCTACAACAACAGCCCGTCGTTCAACTGGACGCTCAACTTCCGCCAGCAGGCCTATGACCTGATGACGGAGCAGGGCGCGGACGTCTCCGCCTACGATCGCGCGAGCCTGATGAGCGCGGACTACGATGACACCGAGCTCGCGCGTCTCGCGGACGAGAAGATCCGCACGTTCCAGCGCGAGGGCTCGGCCCGCGCCGGCATCTTCCATCACCTGATCACCCTGCCGACCTACCACACGGCCGCGCTCTCGACCGACAGCCTGGCCAAGGGGTACTTCGGCGACGAGGGCATGCTGACCTATGTTCGCGACGTGCAGCGCCGCGAGATCCGCGAGGGGATCGCCACGGTCAAGCACCAGAACATGGCCGGCAGCGATATCGGCGATACGCACAAGGAGTACTTCGCGGGCGATGCCGCGCTCAAGGCCGGCGGTGCCGACAACACCATGAATCAGTTCGCCTGATCCACGACATAAGCGCGAAAGAGGGCGCCGCGGCTCCGGCCGGGGCGCCCTCCACCGTCTCCGGCGACTCAGCCGCTCTTGCGCTCCTGCCGCCGCGCGGCGAGTTCGTCGATTCCCGCGTCCACGGCACCAGTGGCTCCGTCCCGATGCTCATCCATGTCGACGAGCGAGCTCGTGACCTCGGTGAGCACCTTGCCGACCGCGATCCCGAACACGCCCTGACCGCGGCTCACGAGGTCGATCACCTCGTCGTTCGAGGTGCAGAGGTAAACGCTGGCGCCGTCGCTCATGAGCGTCGTCTGCGCGAGGTCGTGCACCCCCGCCTCGTGGAGTTGCGCGACGGCGGCGCGGATCTGCTGCAGCGAGATCCCGGTGTCGAGCAGACG
>JAGQTL010000172.1 GCA_020439035.1 Leucobacter sp.
GATCCAGCCCCACTTCTCCCAGTTGTTGCCCTTCTTCGCGGGCGCCTGCGAACGAGGAGTGTCAATCGTCATAGCCATTGCAGTTCCTCTCAGTGCCCGAACACGTTCATCAGGTGGCGCGGCAGGAAGCCGAGCATCGTGACCACCCACAGCGCGATGACGATCCAGAACATCGCGCGCTGGTACTTGGCGCCCTTGCTCCAGTAGTCGATCAGGATCACGCGCAGGCCGTTGTAGGCGTGGAACACGATCGCAGCGACGAGCGCGGCCTCGCCGAGCCCCATGATGGGGGTCTTGTACGTGCTCATCACCGCGTTGTACGCCTCGGGGCTGACCCGCACGAGGGCGGTGTCGAGCACGTGCACCAGCAGGAAGAAGAAGATGGCGACGCCGGTGATGCGATGAAGCACCCACGCCCACATCCCCGGATCTCCGCGGTAGAGCGTGCCGCCGGGGCTGCTCTTCTTCTTCGCGGCCACCGGCCGGGCATCGGCTGTTTGGGCTGACACGAGCTCATCCTCCTATGAAGTCGGCATCGCCGGTGTTCGCCGGCCTGTGCTGCGACGGGCGCACGCAACCGAAGCTGTGAAGACGCCCACAGACATTATGGCACCGTTCGCGCGCCGCCCTCGACCAACGGCGTTCGCTCAACGGGATCCGAGCGCACGCCCGCAGGGCGACGATTGGCCTCCGCATTCCCTTCGCGCGCGGCGGGATAGGCTGGAACGCATGACGGAAACCGCGGCCATCGACCGACTCACCTGCGTGATCCCGGCGGGTGGCGTCGGGTCGCGCCTGTGGCCGCTCTCGCGCGCCAACGCGCCGAAATTCCTGCTCGATCTTACGGGCAGCGGCGACTCCCTCCTGCGCGCGACCTGGAACCGGCTCGCTCCGATCGCGCCGCCCGAGCGCATCATGGTGGTCACCGGCAACGCGCACCGCGATTCGGTGGCCGAACAGCTTCCCGAGCTCCTGCCCGAGAACCTCGTGACCGAGAACGAGCCGAAGGATTCGTCTGCCGCGATCGGCCTGGCCGCCGCGATCCTCGAGCTGCGCGATCCCGACGCGATTCTCGGCTCGTTCGCCGCCGACCACGTGATCCGCGGCAGCGTGCTCTTCCAGCGCGCGGTGAGGACCGCCGTGGCGGCGGCCGATCAGGGATACATCGCGACCATCGGGATCCACCCGACGCATCCCGCCACCGGCTTCGGGTATATCGAATGCGGCGACGCCCGCACCGATCTCGCGCCCTTCGACGTGTACGAGGTCGAGGAGTTCGTCGAGAAGCCGGACGAGGCGACCGCCGGCACGTACCTCGAGCGCGGCGGCTACCTCTGGAACGCGGGCATGTTCATCGCGAAGGCGACGGTGCTGCTCGACCAGATGGCGCTCGCCGAGCCGGCACTCGTGGCGTCGCTGCGCGAGATCGCCGCCGTCTGGGGCAGCACGAAGAAGTCCGCGGTCGCGCGCGAGCGGCTGTGGCCCGGTCTGCCGAAGGTCGCGATCGACTACAGCGTTGCCGAGCCCGCGGCGGCGGCGGGGAAGATGGTCTGCGTTGCCGCCCACTTCGAATGGGACGACGTGGGGGATTTCGCATCGATCGCCGATCTGCTGACGCGCGGGCGCAAAGGCGATCTCGCCGTGCTCGGCGACGGCGCGCAGGTGCTCTCCGATGCCTCGAGCGGCATCGTGGTCTCGGAGAGCGATCGACTGGTCGCGCTGGTCGGCATGAAGGACGTGGTGGTGGTCGACACCGCCGACGTCCTGCTCGTCACCTCGAAGGAGCACGCGCAGGACGTGAAGGGGCTGGTCAACCGCATGAAGGTGAGCGGCGGCGGGCACCTGCTCTAGCACTCGCATCGCATTCGGCGCCCCCAGCCCGCACCTTCGCCTCCGTTTCTCCACATCCCCGCATTCCGCTTGACACGGCAGAGTGCGCCTCGTCTACGGTGGTCGCAGAAACCCCGACAACAGCCTGCGGAGAGAGGAGGGCGAAGCTCATGATCGGTCTTGACACCCTGTCCATTCTGCTCGGCCTCGTCCTCACCGCGACCACGCTCGGCACCATGATGACGCGCGGGAATCGCCGGCTCGGCGCCCGGCTCGACGTCGTAGAAACCCGGCTCGACCAGAAGATCGATCGGGTGCGCGCGGAGCTCAAGGCCGACATCTCCGAGCTGCGCGCGGAGCTCAAGACCGATATTAGCGACCTGCGCGCCGAACTCAAGGGCGACATCGCCGGACTCAAGGCCGACATGACCGAGCTGCGCGCGGAGTTCAAAACCGATATTAGCGACCTGCGCGCCGAACTCAAGGGCGACATCGCCGGACTCAAGGCCGACATGACCGAGCTGCGCACCGAGCTGCGCACCGAGTTCAAAACGGAAACCAGCAGCGTCGAGACCCGCCTCACGCAGAACATCGACCGCACCCGCGCCGAACTGAAAGCAGATATCAGAGAGGTGAACGATCGCCTCTTCGCGCTGCTGACGATCTTCGTCCCGTCACCCGCCGAGCCCGAAGACGACCGGAACCCACGGCAGCTGCGTCACGCCTGACGCTCGCGGCCGGCACGGCCGGTCGCGAGGCGCTCGTTCTCACTTCACGAGGGGGAAGAGGATCGTCTCGCGGATCCCCAGGCCGGTCAACGCCATCAGCAGTCGATCCATGCCCATGCCCATGCCGCCCGACGGCGGCATCGCGTGCTCGAGCGCGCGCAGGAAGTCCTCGTCGACGCGCATCGCCTCGTCATCGCCTCGCGCGGCCTCGGCCGCCTGCTGCACGAAGCGCTCGCGTTGCACCACGGGGTCGACGAGCTCGGAATAGCCCGTCGCCAACTCGAATCCGCGCACGTAGAGATCCCACTTCTCCACGACGCCAGGGATGGACCGGTGGTGGCGGGTGAGCGGGCTCGTCTCAACCGGGAAGTCCATCACGAACGTCGGTGCGGTGAGCCGATCCTTCACGAAATGCTCCCAGAGCTCTTCGACCAGCTTGCCGTGATTCGGAAGCTTCACCTCCACGCCCTCGGCTTCCGCCAGGGCGAGCAGCTCATCGACTGGGGTCGCCGGGGTGATCTCCCGCCCCGCGGCTTCGGAGAGGGTGCCGTACATCGAGATGCGCTCCCAATCGCCGCCCAGGTCGAACAGCGTGCCATCGGCCCACTCGACGACGTGGCTACCCTCGCGAGCCGTGCCCTCGTTCACGGCGAGCGCCGCGTTCTGCACGAGCGCCTGCGTCAGGTCGGCGATGCCGTTGTAGTCCGTGTACGCCTGGTACGACTCGAGCATCGCGAACTCGGGGCTGTGGGTCGAATCCGCGCCCTCGTTGCGGAAGTTGCGGTTGATCTCGAACACTCGGTCGAGCCCGCCGACAACGGCCCGCTTGAGGTAGAGCTCGGGTGCGATGCGCAGGTAGAGCTCGGTGTCGAACGCATTGGAGTGGGTGACGAAGGGGCGCGCCGAAGCTCCGCCGTGCATCGTCTGCAGCATCGGGGTCTCGACCTCGATGAA
>JAGQTL010000173.1 GCA_020439035.1 Leucobacter sp.
CCGGGTGAACTCGGTCAGCCCCGGCTGGACCTGGTCGGCGGTGATGGACAGTCTGACGGGCGGATCCATCGAGAAGACCGATCGCGTCGCGGCGCCGTTCCACATCCTCGGACGGGTCGGTCGCCCGATCGAGGTGGGATCCGTCGTGGCATTCCTGCTCTCGCCGGAGGCGAGCTTCGTCACCGGCGCGGACTGGGCGGTCGACGGCGGGTACTCCGCGATCGGGCCGGAGTCCACGGTCAGCACGATCCCGCTCCTCGCGGAAGACTGATCCGCAAGCCCGAAACTCCTCGCACATACCGATGAGGGGGCGCACTCACTGCGAGTGCGCCCCCTCTTGGCGTTTCCGGTTCGGGCCGGGCCAGAACTCAGATGAGCGGGCTCACCGCGTCCGGCGCACGGCCGAGGAGCGCGCGGCCGTACATCTCGTAGCCCACATCGCCCAGAATGAGCGCGTGACGCGCGGCGACCTCGAGGTCGCGCCAGTGCCGCTGGATCGGGTTCGTCAGTGCGAACGCCGCCGAGCCGTGCACGGTCAGGAGCGAGTCGACCGCGGCCTGCAGATTCTCGGTGATCCAGCCGGTCTCGGCGCGCATGCGGGTGCGGGTGAGCACGTCGGGGCTCTCACCCCGCTCGGCGTACGCATCGAGCGTGTCTCCGATGCTGCGCGCGAAGCTGAGCGCCGTGTCGATCTGGAGGCGCGCCTTCGCGATGCGCAGCTGCACCGCGGTGGAGTCCGCCTGAACCTCATAGGCCGTGTAGGCGATGCCCTTGGATTGCGCCTTCTCGCTGACGAGGTCGTAGACGGCCTCGGCGATTCCGAGCTGCGGCCCGATCAGCCAGACCGAGAGGGATGCCACGAATGCGCTGCGGAACCCCTGCGCATTCTCGGTCGCGCCGACTCCCGACATCGCGGTGTCGTGCCGGAGCATGCGGTGCTCGGGCACGAACACGTTGTCGGCGACGACCGTGCGGCTGTCCGACGCCGCCAGGCCGGCCACGAACCACGTGTCCTCCTCCGTCACCTCGTCGCGCGGGACCGCGAACTGCGCGGTTCCGATGAACTCGCCCTGCTCGTCATGCACGGCCGCGGCGACGAGCGCCCAGCTCGTGTACCCGAGCGCCGAGTTGTAGCCCCACTTGCCGGTCACGCGGTAGCCGCCTTCGACGACGTCGGCTCGACCGGTCACCGGGATGACGCCCGAGCAGCGAGCGTCGGGATCCGTGAGGAACACGTCATCCTGCGCCTGCTCGGGGAACTGCCCGAGGATCCAGTTGTTCCCGAGAATGATCGTCGTGATCCACCCAGCACCGCCGTCTCCGCGGGCCACGGCTCGGGAGAGCTCGATCTTGTCGCGCACACCCGCGGCATAGCCGCCGTACTTCTTCGGGAGCGAGGCGCGGAACACGCCGATATCGGCGAGCGCATCGAACACTTCCTGCGTCACGCGCCGCTGCTTCTCGCCTTCGGCGGCGTGCTCGGCGATGAACGGGCGCAGCTCGTCGATCCGCTGGAGCATCGTGGGGATATCGGGGGCGAAGTTGCTTGTATCACGCATCGTCATGTACCTCATCGTCATGATTGTCAGGCCGATTGAACCTGCTCCCCACGGTAGGAGGGCCGCCGCGCGTGCGCTATCCGCTGCTCGCGGATCCTGTCCACGCGCGCCCCGCCCGGCGCTCCGCGTCCCGCACAGTTTCACGAGCCGTCGGAAGAACCCTGACTATACTGGGACGAAACTCACGTGGTGGTGAGGGTGATGAGCAGGCGCCAGATGGCTCTGATCGCAGGAGGATCGGATGACCAGTACTCCCTTGGCCTTCGGGGATGCGCTCGACCGTCTTCCGACGGAGGAGTCCCGCAACCCGGATGAGTCCGTCGAGATCGTCAGCCAGAAGTTCACGCCTCACGCGCTCGTCCCGAAGGACGAGCACTTCCATTTCACCGCTCGGACCGGCCAGGTCGGGAGCGCCGGCATCCACCACATCGGCTACGGTACGCCGGTCGAGATCTCCTCGACACCGCTCGAGAATCGGTTCCTCGTGTGCCTGCCCGCCTGGGGAAAGGCCGTCTTGGAAGTCGACGGCGAGCAGTGGTTCTGCGATTCGCGCACGCCGATGATCCTTCCGAACGATCGGGAGTTCCGCATGCACTGGCTCGACGGGTCGCCCCAACTCGTCCTCGCCGTTCGCCAGGACAGCATCGAGCAGGTCGCCTCATCGCTGTTCGGCGAGGCCGAGACGCCCATTCACCTCCCGCGCACGCTCTCGGTCGCCTCGGGCGCCGGGAGCTCCTTCGCCGCGCACCTGCTCCTGGCGCACGACGACGTGAACAGCGGGATCGCCCGCGACCTTCCCGAACTGCTCACGCGCAACATCACGGAAGGCCTGCTGACCCGCCTGCTGCTCGCCGCGGCCGAACAGCAGGAGGCGCTCGGGGAACAGCCAGCGGAGGGCATGCTGCCGAAGACGAAGATCGTCGACGCCTGCATGCGGATCCTGAACAGCCCGGAAATCGCGGGCGCCACTCCCCTGAGCATCGCTCAGCAGCTGCAGATCCCCCTCCGGACGCTGCAGGACAACGTGCAGGCCGAGCTCGGCATCAGCCTCGGTGACGCGCTCCGCCGCAGTCGCCTGCGGCTCGCGCGCGCCATGCTGCTCGACGCGGATCCCGCGCACACGACGGTGACGGATGTCGCCTACCGCTGCGGATTCCGGCACCTCGGAAGGTTCTCGGTCGAGTACCATAAGCACTTCTCGGAGAAGCCGTCCGAAACCCTTCGCATGTTGGCGTAGGGTGCGCCAGCGGGGCCGGTCCGATCACCTGGCAGTTCGAGAAGCCTCCGGCCATCCCAACGCTCACGCCCCCGCCAGTTTTTCGACGGTGTTGAGGTTGCGACTGGTCGTGGTGGCCTTGAAACGCGCCTTCGCCAGGGTCTTCGCAAACGAGGTCGCCGTGCTCTCGCCCTTCGGGCAGCGCCAATACACGACGCCCTCCCCCGCGGCGATGTGCTCGACCGTCTGCGCCCCCTCCGGTGGTGCGGCGTCGAGCAATTGATCTCGGGTCGCATCACTCGACGCGAAGATCACGTAGGCGTGGTGCTGATCGTCGCGTTCGAACGGGTACGACCGAATGATCTCGGCCAGTGCCTCCTGCGCGACCAGCACGATCCACGCCTCATAACCGAATCGTTCGCGCAAACCCGTCTCGATCGCCGCTTTCAGGGCCGCGGGTTCGGGCGTCCCGACAGCGTTCGCGGTGAAACACACGTTGCCGGATGCCAGGACCGTGCGCACGCTCGAGAATCCGAGGTCGGTGAACAGCTGCGCCAGTTCGCCACTGCGCACGGTGATGCCGTTCACGTTCACCCCGCGCAACAGCGCCACCCAGCGATGCATGCTGTCAGCTTAGGTGTTGGCGCGCATCCTCTGCGCGAGGGTCCGAGAAATGGTGGACTCGAGAGGACTCTTGTTCAGAGCCCGCTACCCGAACCTGCCCGAGATGTAGTCCTCCGTCGCCTTCACCTTGGGAGCACTGAACATCTCTGAGGTATCGCCGAACTCTACGAGGCGGCCCGGTTTTCCCACCGCCGAGAGATTGAAGAACGCGGTCTGGTCAGAGACTCGTGCGGCCTGCTGCATGTTGTGGGTCACGATCACGATCGTGAACTTCTCGCGCAGCTCCGCGATCAGATCCTCAATCGCAAGCGTCGAAATCGGATCGAGTGCCGAACAGGGCTCGTCCA
>JAGQTL010000174.1 GCA_020439035.1 Leucobacter sp.
GGCGAGATCCGGACGCCGGCCTTCATCCCGGTCGGCACCAAGGCGACCGTGAAGGCGCTGCTCCCCGAGACGGTCGGCGACCTCGGCGGCCAGGCGGTCCTCGCGAATGCCTACCACCTCTTCCTCCAGCCGGGATCCGACATCGTCGACGAGGCCGGCGGGCTCGGCCGGTTCATGAACTGGACGGGCCCGACCTTCACCGATTCCGGCGGCTTCCAAGTGATGTCGCTCGGCGTCGGATTCAAGAAGGTGATCTCGATGGAGGAGGGCGCCTTCCAGAGCGATGAGGTGATCGCCGAGAACAAGGAGCGGCTCGCGCACGTCGACGAGGACGGCGTCACCTTCAAGTCGTTCATCAACGGTGACACGCATCGGTTCACCCCGGAGGTCTCGATGCGTATCCAGCACCAGCTCGGAGCCGACATCATCTTCGCCTTCGACGAGTGCACGACCCTGATGAACACGCGCCCGTATCAGGAGGATTCGGTGGCCCGCACCGAGCGGTGGGCCGTGCGTTGCCTCGATGAGCACGCGAGGCAGACCGCCGCACGGCAGCACCGGCCGTACCAGGCGCTCTTCGGCGTGGTGCAGGGGGCCCAGTACGAGGACCTCCGCCGGCGGGCGGCGCGCGGGCTCGCGGAACTGCGCGGTGACGAGGCTGCGGAGCAGGCATTCGACGGCTTCGGCATCGGAGGTGCGCTCGAGAAGTCGCAGCTCGGCACCATCGTCGGCTGGGTCAGCGACGAGCTGCCCGAGCACAAGCCGCGGCATCTGCTCGGCATTTCCGAACCAGACGATCTCTTCGCCGGGATCGCCGCGGGCGCGGACACCTTCGACTGCGTCGCCCCGTCACGCCAGGCGCGCGGCGGCACGATGTACTCGGAACGCGGCCGGATCAACGCGAAGGCCGCCGCGCAGCGCCGTCGTTTCGAGCCGCTCGACCCCGAGTGCGACTGCTACACGTGCACGAACTACACGGCGGCGTATTTGCATCACCTCTTCAAGGCGAACGAGATGCTGGCATCAACGCTCGCCACGATCCACAATGAGCGCTATATCGTGCGGCTCGTCGACCGGATCCGGGACGCGATCATCGAGGGCACGTTCGCCGAGCTGCGCACCGAGGTGCTCGGCCGCCTCGGCAAGCTCTGAGCGCCGCGCCGCTCAGGCCGGGTCGGCCGAGGTGCGCAATGCAAGATCCTCGCTCCGTCGCACCCACGCAATCACCCGCGTGGTCACCGGGAGCAGAACGACCTCGGCCAGCACTTTGACGAGGTAGCCGAGCACGACGTACATCACGAAATCGATACCCGTGATGATGCCGGCGAAGGCGATCGTGCAGAAGAGCAACGTATCGGCGAGCTCACCGACGAGCGTCGAGACGATGAGCCGGGTGCGCAGGAGACGCCCGGCCGTCCGACGGTGCATGAGGTCCATCACCCAGGCGTTCAGCAGCTGACCGGCGAGGAATCCCGCGAGACTCGCGATCACGATGCGCGGCACGAAGCCGAGCACAGCGGCGAACGCCTCCTGGTTCTCCCAGCCGGCCGCCGGCGGCGAGATCTGCACCGCGAGAATCGTCAGCGAGGCGAGTGCGGCGAGGCCGAATGCCGCGAGGATGGTGCGGCGCGAGGCGCGCAGCCCGTAGACCTCTGCGAGGACGTCGCCGAGGATGTAGGCGAGCGGGAACAGGAACACGCCGCCGTCGAAGACGAGCGGCAGCCGGACATCGCCAAAACCGATCTCGCCGAAGGCGATGGGCTTCACCGCCACGACGTTCGAGATCAGCAGGATGCCGACGAACACCGCGGAGATGGTCGCGTAGCGGGCGCCCGCCGCCGCCGCGCGCGCGCCGGGAGTGAGCCGCTGCGATTCGTCTCGAGGGTACTCGCGCTGCCGCTCTCCACGCCTCGCCGCGCCGACCGTCTCAGTCATCGACCTGACCGACCCCGAGCGCTCCACGGATCATGTCCATGTTGAGCTTCGCAGCGACGCGCGCGCCGCCGCCGGCCGCGATCACGAGCTGCTGCGGCCCGGGAGGAACAATGTCGCCCGTGGCGTAGATGCCGCGGACGGACGTCTCGCCGCGCCCGTCGACCACGACGAGGCCCCACTCGTCCCGTTCGATCGGCTGGTCGCCCAGGAACTCCACCGGTGCGTGCCAGCGCGGTCGCACGAAGCCGCCGACCCTCGGGATGACTTCGCCGTCAGCCATCCTGACCCCGGTCATCTCCGCCCGCTCCCCCACGATGTCGTCGATCGGCCGGCGCTCGACCCGGATGCCGATACGGGCGAGCTGCTCCTCCTGATCCGGCCGCACGGTATCCGCGCCGTTCGTGAACACGATGAGGTCGGAGCTGAATCGGCTGATAAGGAGCGCACGTGCGAAGAGGTCGGAGGTCTCGCCGATGAGGACGAGTGGCTTATCGGTCTTCTCGAAGCCGTCGCACTCGACGCAGCTGTGCAGCGAGGTGCCGTAGAAGGCGCGAACCATCGGGAAGGGCGGCAGTTCCTCGACCAGCCCGGCCGTGATGAGCACGCGCCGCGCAAGGAACTCGACATCGGCGGCGCCGCGCACCCCGGATCCGCGCACCCGGAAGCCGAGCCCGTCGGGAAAACCCGTCGCCAGCGCTTCGGCCTCGCTCAACGGTGCGACTTCGCGCACGATCGCTTGCGCGAACGTCGCGGTCGGATAGGCTTCGAACTCCTCCCGCCCGAGCCGCCGCAGTTCGAGGGGCGATGCGCCGTCCCGTGTGAGGAACCCGTGGGAGTGCAGGGTCGCGGAGTGGCGGGGCCTGTTGCTGTCGATGATGGCGATGCGACGATTCGCGCGCACGAGCTGAAGCCCGGCCGAGAGCCCCGCCGGGCCTCCGCCGATGATCGCGACGCCGATCGGCAGATGCGGCTCGGTCATGCCGCCTCCAAACGTGCGGACAGTCTGCGCACTCGGGCGAGCGCTTCCTCGCGGCCGAGCAGTTCGAACGATTCGAACAGCGGAGGAGAGACGCGCCGACCGGACGCCGCCACGCGCAGCGCGCCGAACGCGACCCTCGGCTTGAGCCCGAGCCCGTCGATGAGCGCGCTTTGCAGCGCGGCCTGGATGGTGTCCGTGCGCCATTCGGAGTCAGGAATGGCTTCCAGCGCCGCGAGCCCGGCGGCCAGAACCTGCGGCGCGTCACCCTTCAGCGACGCGAGCGCATCGTCTTCGTAGACGAGCGTGTCGGCCGAGACGAAGAGGAACCCGAGCATTCCCACGGATTCGCTCAGCACGGTGACACGGCTCTGCACGAGCGGCACCGCGGCGCGTACCGTGGCGAGCTGTTCCGGGCTCGGCTCGACCGGCAGCGCCCCCCCGGCGATGAGATAGGGCAGGATCCGCTCGCCGAAGTCGTCCTCCGAGAGCAGGCGGATGTGATCGGCGTTGATGGCGTCGGCCTTCTTCTGATCGAAGCGCGCGGGGTTGGGGTTTACATCGGCGATCTCGAAGGCGGCAACCATCTCATCGCTCGAGAAGACATCGCGATCCGCGGAGAGCGACCAGCCGAGCAGCGAGAGGTAGTTGAGCAGCCCTTCCGGGATGAACCCGCGATCGCGATGATGCAGCAGGTTCGATTCGGGATCGCGCTTCGAGAGCTTCTTATTGCCCTCGCCGAGCACGTACGGCAGGTGCCCGAAGCGGGGAATCGCCGCCTCGATGCCGAGTTCGACGAGCGCGCGATGCAGAGCGATCTGCCGCGGCGTCGACGAGAGCAGATCCTCGCCCCGCAGCACGTGGGTCACGCGCATCAGCGCGTCATCGACGGGATTGGTGAGCGTGTAGAGCGGCGCGCCGTTCGGGCGCACGACGACGAAGTCGATGGTGCTCCCCGCGGGGAAGGTGATCGGGCCGCGCACGAGGTCGTCGAAGCCGAGATCCGCATCCGGGACCCGGAAGCGCAGCGCCGGCTCGCGGCCGGCCGCGCGGAACGCCGCCTTCTCGTCCTCGCTCAGGGTGCGGTCGAAATTGTCGTAGCCGAGCTGCTTCGGGCGACCGTTCGCCTCGTTGCGAGCGTCGATCTCCTCGGCCGTGGAGAAGCTCTCGTACAGGTACCCGGCATCGAGCAGCTTCGCCGCGACCTCGCGGTAGATGTCGCCGCGCTGCGACTGGCGGTAGGGCTCGTCGGGGCCGCCGACCCCGATACCCTCGTCCCAGTCGAGCCCGAGCCAGCGCAACGAGTCGATGATCTGCTGATAGCTCTCCTCGCTATCGCGCGCTGCGTCGGTGTCTTCGATGCGGAAAACGAACGTGCCGCCCGTGTGCCGCGCGTAGGCCCAGTTGAACAGGGCGGTGCGCACCATGCCGACGTGCGGCGTGCCCGTCGGCGACGGGCAGAATCGGACGCGGATGTCGGAACCGGTGGCGGTGGAGAATGCGGGAGTACGGCTGGTTGTCATAGCGTGCCCAGTCTACTGGGCGCCCCGCGCATTGGGCCGCGGCCGCGGCCGCCCCGTGCCGCGCGCGATCAGTTCCGGCGGGAATGCAGCCCCAGCCCGATCGATGCGACCGCGCCGAGCGCGAGCAGCACCCCGGCCATCAGCGCCAGGAATGAGAAGTCGCCGAACGCGAAGCCGACCCCGGAGAGCGCCCCGGCGATCGCCCCCGCCGCACTCATGATGGTGTCGGATCGGCCCTGCCAGCGCGTGCGGTCGGCGGACACGGTGAGCTCGGTCAGCAGCGCGGCACCGGCAACCGTCACGGCACCCCAGCCGACCCCCACGAGCGTGAGCGAGACCTGCACCATTCCGTGCGAGGGGCCGGAGAAGTACGCCAGCACGATCGCGACGAGGAGCACGACCCAGCCGAGCACGATCACCGGCACGCAGCCGAATCGGCTCGAGAGCGAGCCGAACACGGGCGAGAGTGCGTACATGCCTGCGATATGCAGGCTCAGCGTCGCCCCGACGAGGCCGGCGGTGCCGTCATGGTGCATCAGGTGCAACGGGGTCATCGCCATGAGCCCAACCATGATCGCCTGCGCCATCGCGATGACGAAGATCGTGAGGATCAGCGCTCGGCGCCGGGCGGGCGAGGCGGCATCGAGCGGCTCTTCCTCCCCCGTCACCACGGCGACGCGGCCCGTGTCCCCGTGAGCGGCGGCGATCGCACGTGCCGTGAGGAGCGGATCCGGTCGCAGCCCGAGCCAGTTCACAAGAGTCGCGAGGATCTGCGCGGCGACGGCGAAGACGAACACGCCGGCGAGCGGGGTGATCCGGAAGATCTCGCCCATCAGTTCGCCGGGGCCGATGAGCAGCGGGCCCGCGACCGCACCCACGGTGATCGCCCACACGACGAGCGAGAGATCCCGTGCGCGGTTCTCGGGCAGGGCGAGATCCGCTGCCGAGAAGCGGGAGAGGAGTTGCACGGCGCTCGCCACGCCGATCATCGCCAGACCGACGGCGAGCACCCACCATTCGCCGACGATGGTCGAGAAGATCGCAACGAGCGATCCGAAGAGCGCGACGATGTTGCCCGTGACGAGGGCCGGGCGGCGGCCGCGCGCCGAGGCGAGGCGTGCGAGCGGGATGCCGGCGAGCGCGGTCCCCAGGCTGAACGTGGTCGACGCAAGACCCGAGATCGCATCGTTGCCGCTGATCTGCGCGAGCAGCAGGGCGCCGACGGAGAGCGAGGCGCCGATACCGAAGCCGCTGAGGATCGTTCCCGCGGCGAGCACGAGCAGCGTGCGCCGCTGGCGCGCGCCGCCGAACTCCAGCGGCTCGGCGGGTGAAACGATCGACATCGGTGCGCTCATGCGGCTGCCTCCAAACCCCAGGCGCGGCCGTCGATCTTCGCGAGCAGCCGTTTCGCCAGTCGGACCTGCGGACTCTCGTTCGCCGTATCCATCGAGACGAGCCCGATCGTCCGGTATCGCGGCGGGTCGAGCGGCAGCGCCGTCGCCCCGTCGGGCAGCGTGCGCGCCGCCGCCAGGCCGAGGCCGGGTACGAGCGCCACGGCGCTGCCGGCCGCGGCCATGGCCAGCATCGCCGGCACGTTGTCGGTCTCCTGGATGATGTCGGGCTCGAAGCCGTTCTCGGCCGCGGCCGCGAGCAGGTGGCCGCGGCACTTCTCGCAGCCGGCGATCCAGTGCTCGGCAGCGTAGTCGCCGAGGTGCGCCTCCGTCACCCCGCCGGCCCGAGAATCCGCGAGCACGAGGCTCACGGTCTCGCGCCAGAGCGGCGTGAAGACGCTGCCCGCCGGGAGCTCCGCGGAACCCGCGTAGTCGAAGATCAGCGCGCAATCGACCTCTCCGTCGCGCAGCATGCCGATCGCCGCGGGCGGTTCGGCCTCGCGATACTGGAGCGCGACCTCCGGCGCCTCGTCGGCCATGCAGCGCATCATCCCCGGCACGATGGTGGCCGAGGCGGAGGGGAACCCGACCATCCGGAGCGTGCCGCCGCGCTCTCCGCGCAGATCCTCGATCGCGGCGAGCGCCGCATCGATCTCGGCGACGACCGTGCGCCCGTGGTCGGCGAGGATGTTGCCCGCCGTGGTCAACCGGATCCCGCGGCCCTGGCGTTCGATGAGCGGGACCGCGAGACGGGTCTCGACGCGCTTGATCCGCTGACTCACGGCGGGCTGGCTGAGGCCCAGGCTCGCCGCGGCCGCGGTGAGCGAGCCCGTCGTGGCGAGCGCGTGAAGGATGCGCAGCTCGGTCGAGTCGATCGCGCCGAGCGGATCGCTCTGACGAGTGGTGTTCATCCGGACATAATAACGAAATCTGACCGGAATCGCACTTTCTATTCGCTGCGCTTATACGCTGCGTCCCCGCCCGCGGAGGCACGGGGCGTCGGCGTCACGACGTCGACGCCCCGGCGAACTCCGCGGCGTCGGCCTTGTCCTGCTCCGTCGCCACGAGCTGGCCGCACGCGCCGTCGATCTCCTTGCC
>JAGQTL010000175.1 GCA_020439035.1 Leucobacter sp.
CGATGAGCGTGCCGTCCATGTCCCAGAGCACCGCGGCCAGTTGGAGATCGGTCATTCCATCCATGCTACGGGGCCGGGCGGACCCGCCCGCGCGCCCGGCTGGCTATCCTGGTAAGCATGACAGGTTCGGATGTCGACCGCAGCGAGAAGCGCGTGCTCATCGCCGCCTTCGAGGGGTGGAGCGACGCGGGAGCCGCGACGACGACGGTGCTGCAGCACCTCGGGGAGCTCCTCGACGCCGAACCGCTGCACGCTATCGGTTCCGACGGCTTCGTCGACTTCCAAGTGCACCGGCCCAAGGTGAGCTTCGACGACTCGGGGCGGCGCGTGATCGACTGGCCGGAGACCCGGCTCTACGGCACCGTGCGCCGGCCGGGAGCGGATGAGGATCCGGATGACGAGACGGTGCGGCGGCTCGACGGCAGCCGGGTCACCGAGCTCTTCATCCTCGCGGGAGTCGAGCCCGCCCGGGACTGGGTCGCGTTCGTCGAAGAGGTCGTCGACCTCATCGATGCCTGGGAGATCGACACGGTGGTGCTGCTCGGCTCGTATTTCTCGGACGCCCCGCACTCGCGCCCGATCGCCACCTCGCTCACGAGCGAGCACCCCGGCCTGCGTGCCGCGACAGGCGCGAGCCGCACCGATTACGAAGGCCCGGTCGGCATCATCGGCGTGCTCGAGCTCGCACTCGCCGAGGCATCGGTGCCGACGCTGTCGCTCTGGGCGCAGATCCCGCACTACGTGCACAGCGCGCCGTCGCCGAAGGCCAGCCTCGCCATCCTCGACAAGCTCGAAGAGCTGCTCGACGTCGTGATCCCGCGCGGCGAGCTCCTGGCCGAGGCGAACGAGTGGGAGGCGAACATCGACCGCATCGCCGCGAGCGACGAGGACATGGGCCGGTACATCCGCAGCCTCGAGGAGGCGCGCGACGCGACCACCGCGCCCGAGGCGACGGGCGAGGCTATCGCTCACGAGTTCGAGAAGTTCCTCAACATCGACCCCGACGAGGGGTGACCGGGTTCGGAGCCCGACGAGGCTCAGAGCTTGACGCCGCTCAGAGCTTGACGCCGAGCAGCGCGTCGACCGCGTCCCGGATGAGCTCGGGGTCGTCCACCCCCTGATCGAGCGCGGCATCGAGCGTGGCCACCATCACCGGGGTGTCGAGATCGTTCGCGAGCGACTGCCGCAGCTGCTGCAGCACCGCGGTCGCGCTCGCCGGCTGCGCGGTCGAGCGGCGGATGCCCGCCCGCCACGCATCGAGCCGACGGGTCGCCACCTCGAGGTCGCCGTCGAACCACTCCCACTCCGAACGGTAATGGTGCGCGAGAATGCCGAGTCGGATCGCGGAGGGATCCGCGGCTTTGTTCAAGCCCGCATGGGAGCCGTCGAGGAGCTTCGAGACGAGAACGAGGTTGCCGAGCGACTTCGACATCTTGTGCCCCTGGTACGAGATGAGGCCGACATGGCAGTAGGCGTGCGCGAGCGGCATACCGGTCAGCGCGGTCGCATGGGCGGCCGTGTACTCGTGGTGCGGGAAGACGAGGTCTCCCCCGCCGCCCTGCACGGTGAATGCCGGGCCGAGCGCGTCGGTCGCGATCACCGAGCACTCGATGTGCCATCCGGGCCGCCCCTCCCCCACGGGAGACGCCCAGCTCGGCTCTCCGGGCCGCGCGGCGCGCCAGAGCAGCGGGTCGAGCGGATGCCGCTTGCCCTCGCGCTCGGGATCGCCCCCGCGCTCGGCGCTGAGCGTCTGCATGAGCTCGCGGTCGTACGGTGCGACGTCGCCGAGCCGCCATTGCGTGTCGCGCTCGGCGCCGCGGGTGTCGAAGTAGAGGTCGTCGCCCTCGGCGCCCGCGGTCGGCACCGCGTAGGCGAGGCCGGCCTCCCGCAGCCGTGCGACCGCCCCGGCGATCGGGTCGATCCGCTCCGTCACCGCGACGAACCGGTCGGGCGGCAGCATCCCGAGTCGATGCATGTCGCTGCGGAACAGCGCGATCTGCTGGTCGGCGAGGGAGCGCCAGTCGACGCCCGTCGCGGCGGCGCGTTCGAGCAGGGGGTCGTCGACATCGGTGATGTTCTGCGCGTACACCGTCGCGATACCCGCGTCCCGCCAGGCGCGCAGCAGGGTGTCGAACGCCAGGTAGGTGGCCGCGTGGCCGAGGTGAGTCGCGTCGTACGGCGTGATGCCGCAGACGTACAGCGTCGCGCGCTCATCGGCGATCGGCGGATGCTCCATCCGCCCGCTCGCCGTGTTGAAGAGGCGGGGTGCGGCGCCCGTGCCGGGCAGTTCGGGCAGCGCCGGTGGTGTCCATGTCCTCATCGCAGGGCCCCGTTCGCCGCGGCCGCCACGACCTCGCCGCCGCCGGCCGCGAGCACGCCCGTGGCGAGCAGCACCATGATCACGATGCCGAGGAGCACCCGGTACACCACGAAGGGAAGGAAGCTGTGGTTCGAGATGTACCGCATGAACACGGCGATGACGAGGAGCGCGATCAGGAACGCGATGACGGTCGCGACGGCGGTCATGCCGATCGGGGTGACCGCCGGCGCCTTCAGCGCCTTGGCGAGCTGGTAGAAGCCCGAGCCGAGGACGGCCGGGATCGCCAGCAGGAACGAGTAGCGCGCGGCTGCGGCGCGGGTGTACCCGAGGAAGAGCCCCGCCGTGATCGTGCCACCGGAGCGCGAGACGCCGGGGATGAGCGCGAGCGCCTGCGCGAACCCGTAGATCACGCCGTGCTTCCAGGTGAGCCGGTCGAGCGTCCGCACGCGCGTACCGAGACGATCGGCAAGGCCGAGCAGCAGGCCGAAGACGATCAGCATGGCCGCGACCACCCACAGCGAGCGCAGGCCGGTCTCGATCTGGTCCTGGAACACCAGCCCGAGCACGACGATCGGGATGCTGCCGAGGATGATCCACCACCCCATGAGCGCGTCGGGATCGTTGCGCGGCACCCGGCCGATCAGCGACCGGAACCAGCGCGCGATGATCCGCACGATGTCGCGCCAGAAGAAGACGATGACGGCCAGCTCGGTGCCGATCTGGGTGATGGCGGTGAACGCGGCTCCGGCATCGCCGATGCCCATGAGCTCGCTCGCGATCCGCAGGTGCGCGCTCGATGAGATCGGCAGGAACTCGGTGAGCCCCTGAATAATGCCGAGCAGGATCGCCTGTATGAAATCCATCATCGCCTTTCTGAAGGGCGGCCGTGCATGGGGCCCCGTCTACCCTAGTACGTCGCGCGCCCGCGGGCTGCTCAGTACGTGCGCAGCAGATCGACGAGCACGCGATGCCCGAAGTCGAGGGCATCGAGCGGCACGCGCTCGTCGACCCCGTGGAACATTCCGGGGAAGTCGAGATCGGCCGGCAGTCTGAGCGGCACGAACCCGTAGCCGGTGATGCCGAGGCGCGCGAGCGCCTTGTTGTCCGTGCCTCCCGACAGCAGGTACGGCAGCACCTCGGCTTCGGGGTCCTCGCGGCGCAGGCTCGCGCTCATCGCCGCGACCGCCTCCCCGCTGAACGGCACCTCGAGCCCGATGTCGCTGTGCACGACCTCGATCTCGATGTCGTCGCCGACGATGCGCTGCACCTGGTCGAGGATGCCGGGCTGATCCGCCGGCAGCGAGCGCACGTCGATGAGCGCCTCGGCCGTATCGGGGATCACGTTGTGCTTGTACCCTGCGGCGAGCACCGTCGGATTGCTCGTGTTGCGGAGGCTGGCGAGGATGAAGCCGGCACCGGAACCGGCGCGCACGAGCAACCGCTCGGGATCGACCGTCGCGGGATCCTCTCCGACGATCTTCGCGATCGCCGCCACCATTTCGCGCGTCGTGTCGCAGAGCACGACCGGCCACTCGTGCCTGCCGAGGGCCGCCACCGCCTCGGCGAGCCGGGTGACGGCGTTGTCGTGCCACACGCGGGAACCGTGGGCGGCCGTGCCGCGCGCGCGCAGCCGGATCCAGTCGAGGGCCTTCTCGCCGGTCTGGATGAGGTAGGCGCGGTTGCCGTCGAGCTCGATGGAATAGCCGCCGACCTCGCTGATCGCCGTCGTCGCCCCGGCGAAGAGCTCGGGGTGGTGCTCGACGAGGTAGTGCGCCCCGTAGACGCCGCCGTTCTCCTCGTCGGCGAAGAACGCGAGGATCACGGTGCGGCGCGGGCGCTGGCCGGCGCGGAGCAGCTCGGCGATGGACGTCAGGATCATGGCGTCCATGTCCTTCATGTCGACCGCGCCGCGCCCCCACAGCATGCCGTCGCGCACGACGCCGGCGAAGGGGTCGACGGTCCAATTCGCGGGATCCGCGGGCACCACGTCGAGGTGGCCGTGCAGCACGAGCGCGGGCAGCTCGGGGTCGCTGCCCGCCACGCGTGCGATGACGCTCGCGCGGCCGGGGGCCGACTCGATGATGCGGGGCTCGAGACCGAGCTCGCGCAGGTACGCGGCGACGTACTTGGCCGCGGGCGCTTCGGGATTCGCGTCGCCACCGCCACGATTGGAGGTGTCGATGCGGATCAGGTCCCTCGCGATCCTCGCGGTCTCGGAGAGTTCGGCCGGCTCCGTGTGCGCTGCGTCGGTCATGGACTCTAGGCTAGCCTGCGTTTCCGCTGCACTCGGCGGGCGCGATCAGGCTTTGGCGCCCTCCTGCCCGTCCTCGTGCTCGTGCGCGGCATCGATGTGCGTCGCCGGGCCCAGGTGCGACGCACCGCCCTCGGACACCCACCCGTCGCCCGGAGTATGCGCGGGATCGGAATCGTGATCCTGCACCACATCTCGCTTGTCGTCGCTCACCATGATCCCCTCTCGACTCGCCGCCCGCGGTCGCGGGCCTGCCTCCAGGGTACGCGGTACCGGGGGTCTGTGGGGCTCTCTCGCCGACGGGCGCGCCGCGCACCGGCCCGGAGGAGACGACCGTGACCGCCGCGACCCCCGCCGCCACCGGATTCCGAACAACGACGAAAGCGGCGAGATCGTCGATCTCGCCGCTTTCCGTTCGTGCGCGGAGGGGGACTTGAACCCCCAC
>JAGQTL010000008.1:0-1847 GCA_020439035.1 Leucobacter sp.
TCGAATCTGCATCGGTGAATCCGGGTTTAGTGATCGGTGAGGGAGAGAGCCCGGAGGGTCTGAGATCTCTCCGCTATGCATACGAAAACGCCCACGCGGCCGTTCGTGCACTTCGTGCGCTTGGCTTTGTTCGTACCGGGGCCGATACCAGCCAGCTTGGTGTGGCAGGGCTTTTGCTGTCGGATGACAGAGACCTCGACAAGTTTGTAGTCACACAGCTCGGACCTGTCATTGACTACGATCAGAAGCGCAACAGTGTGCTGCTGCAGACCGTGGATGCGTATTTTCGTTGCAATAGAAGTATTCAAGCTGCCGCGCAACAGCTTGTCGTTCATCCGAACACGGTGACGCAGCGGCTTGACCGAGTCACGTCTCTCCTTGGATCAGACTGGCGCGAACCGCACCGTTCGTTCAATATCCAACTTGCATTGACAGTCAACGCGGTGCTGCGAACCATTGAACCGCGGTAGTCCACATCCACATGTAAGTGATGAAATAGTGGTCTGAGTCCCCATGGATTGCCCGTATCCATGCGCATATGATCGAGACCGCATGAACTTCAACGGTGAATGTCAGCGTGTGGCTCGATTGTTAACGAAGCATCGAAGCCAGGAGCCACCGGTGCGATTTTTCGTATTATGTGACTCAACCTCAGCGCTGTGGATTACGAGATAGGTGAGAGCAGTGATTGAACCCCAGAATGCGAACGAAGAAGTGATCCTTCGATTCGTGAATGCCATCGCGACAGGTGATTTGGACACTCTCAAAGAGATTATCGACCCAGCTGCCACATGGAGTTTTCACGGTACACTCCCGATTGCCGGATTCTATGAAGGTATTGATGCGATCATCAATGACTACCTTGGTCAGGGCCTCGTGCTTTATAAGCCGGGATCGTTGACCGTTGAGTTGACGAATATGCTCTCAGCTGGTGACAGTGTGGCTATCGAGTGGCATGCGCTCGGTGAAAGCATGAGTGGGAACCAGTATGACAATGAGTATGGTCTGTTCTTCAAGCTTGCCAGCGGGAAGATCACATCGGTACGCATTTACTGTGACACTCTGCATGTGAAAGATGTGCTGTACGCATGAATTTGTTGCTGACGCGCTGTTCCGATTGCTGATGAGTCGGGTATCGCGCTGACGGACTCTCGGTCCCGCCCGAGAACCCTGCAGCGATACGTCATTGAGTTGCGTGAAGCTCTCGGTGAGGCGTGCGTGCCCGTTCGAGCGGCTCAAAGGGCGTAAGGAAGCTTGATCCTCATTGCAGTCTCGGGACTCCTTGCCCCTTTGAGTGGCCTACTTGTGTATCCGTCAAGACTATTTTGTGGCGGCGGTCGGGGTCGTCATGATCCGACCAACTTCACCCAGAAGAGTTGGTCGCGACGAGACTGCTTCGATGCGGCAGCGGGAGCTTGGCCGAGGTCTACGTCTCGACAACGGTCAGAAACTTGATTGGTGGCGCCGGCTCAGGCGCCGGCCGCGCCCTCGTCGGTGACCGTGACGTCGGCGCGGTGGAAGTTCAAGTGAGAGCGCGAGGCCGTGGGGCCGCGCTGGCCGAGGTAGCGGGAGAACGTGGCGCCCGCGCCGTAGGGCCGTTCGGCCGGTGACGAGAGCCGGAAGAAGCACAGCTGCCCGATTTTCATGCCGGGCCAGAGCCGGATCGGGAGCGTCGCCACGTTCGAGAGCTCGAGCGTGACGTGGCCCTCGAACCCGGGGTCGATGAAGCCGGCGGTCGAATGCGTGAGCAGCCCGAGCCGGCCGAGCGAGCTCTTGCCCTCGAGGCGAGCCGCGATGTCGTCGGGGAGCCCGACCTTCTCGTACGTCGAGCCGAGCACGAACTCGCC
>JAGQTL010000008.1:1946-3790 GCA_020439035.1 Leucobacter sp.
TTGTGGTTGTCGAAGAGCCGGAAGTAGCGGTCGAGGCGTACGTCGATGCTCGACGGCTGCACCATCTCGGGTTCGCTCGGCGAGAGCGCGATGCGGCCAGCGGCGAGTTCGGCGTTGATGTCGCGATCGGAGAGCAGCACGCGGTCAGTCTACCGAGGGTTGGCCGTTCGCCGCGTCCTCGGTCAGCGCGAAGAGGAGTTCGGCGAGCCGCTCGCCCAGGCGGGCGTTGATGTCGCCGGCGCCCCGGCGCTCCCCGGCCAGCGCGCCGGCTCGCAGCGCCCGTTCGTAGACGCCGGCCAGCACGGGCACGGCGTGCGCGACCGGGATGGTGAAGCGGCGGCCGGCGGCGAGGATCACCTGCTCGATCACGCCCGCGACGTCGGCGTAGAAGCGATCCATGAACCCGTCGTAACCGGGGCTGAGCGAAGGATCGCGGAGCGCCAGCATTAGGAACTCGGTTTCGAGCACGTACCAGGCGGTCGCGTCGTGGGAGGGCATGAAGAACTGCAGGATGAGCGCGGCCGCCTCGGATGGGGTGACCCGGCCGCTGCGGTCGCGAAGAAGCGGTTCGAGCGCGAGGGCCTGCTCGCGCACCTCGCGGGCGCGGCGGTCGAACTCCTCCTGCAGCAGGGCGAGGAACAGCTCCTCCTTGCTCGCGAAGTTCGAATAGAACGCGCCGCGCGTGAACCCGGCCCGCGCGCACACCGCTTCGACCGACGCCCCCTGCACCCCGACCTCGGCGAACACCTCGGCCGCGGCCTCGAGCAGCCGCGCACGCGTGGCGAGGCGCCGGGCGCTCGGCGCCGGCGGGGCGAGGGAGGGGTCGGTCATATCGGTGGCTCCTGCTCGGGCCGCGTGCCCGGCGCCCCGGAGGGCGTCGCGCCTGCGCGGCGTTCGCGATCCGCTTGCTGCGCACGATCGTGCGGGCCGTTCGGCGGCTCCCAGCGTACTCGGAGCCCGGATCGATACATCAGTGTATCGTATCGGATACACTAGTGTATTGAACCCGCGCGCCGCTGCTCGGTACCGGGCTCCCGCCGCGGTACCGTACCGCACTCGCGCCTCGCATCCGCAAGGACTACCCGGAAGGCACGCATGTCCTCTCTGCTGTACGCACTCGGCGCCTGGGCGACCCGCGCCAAGGCGCTCGTGCTGACGGTGTGGCTCGTGCTGCTCGCGCTGCTGGGCGCCGGTGCGATCTTCTTGTCGCAGGGCGCCAACGCCCCGATCACGATCCCGGGCACCGAGTCGCAGCAGGCGATCGACACGCTCAGCCGTACGTTCCCCGAGGTGGGCGGCACGAGCGCGACGATCATCGTCGTCGCGGCGGAGGGGGAGCGCGTCGACGCCGCTCCCTACCGGAAGATGATCGTCGATGCGAGCGCCGAACTCGAGCGGCTCGACACCGTCACCGCGGTCTCGGGGCCCTTCTCGGAGCTCGCGCCGAGCGGGCTCAGCCACGACGGCCGGGCCGCCCTTCTCACGATCCAGATGAGCGAGAGCATGAACACCGTGCCCGAGGCCACGCAGCAGGGCATCATCGACACCGCCGATGAGCTCGCCGAGCACCTGCCCGCCGGCGCGCAGGCCTCGTACGGCGGCAACCTCTTCTCCACGTCGATTCCGGGCTTCACCATCACCGAGGCGCTCGGCGTCGTGATCGCCTTCGTCGTGCTGATCTTCACCCTCGGCTCCCTGCTCGCGGCCGGCATGCCCCTGATCATCGCCCTCATCGGTGTCGGCATCTCGGTCGCCGGCATCTACTTCTCCACCGCATTCCTCGAGATGACCTCGACCACGCCGATGCTCGCGCTCATGCTCGGCCTCGCCGTCGGCATCGACTA
>JAGQTL010000176.1 GCA_020439035.1 Leucobacter sp.
CTCGTACGAGAACATGGTCGGGGTGCGCACGCTGCCGCGGTGCAGGCGCATAATCTGGGTGAGTGCGGCTACGTCGACGTGCTCGCGAAACAGCCCGATTGCGGTTTCGAGCCGGCCGGCCGCCTCTGCGGTCAGCAGCCCCCGCGCGTGCATGATGCGCTGCGCGGTGTCGAAGGTGCCGAGGGCGGTCCGGATGAGCGGGAGCGACGACGCGATGCCGGCGAGCAAGCGCTCCACGTCGGGCGACAGGGGGAAGTCGCCGTTCAGCACCACCGCGGCCAGCGACGGGAAGGTCGGTGCCTCGTGCGCCATCACGACGGCGAGCAGGGTCTCGGCACGATCCGCGGCGACCACGACCGCCGAACCCTCGATCAGGCGCGGCAGCACGTGCTCCATCGCCATGCCCGCGATCACGATGCGGCGCACCTCGCGCCCGAGCGCCTCGTCCACCGACGCGCCGGACGCGCCGCTCGGACCGGTCCCACTGCTCGCACCGCTCGCACCGCCCGCACCTCCCTCAGCGGTCGCAGACACCGCCGGGAACCGCATCAGTTCGCCCTCTACCGCGGCCAGTACGGCCGCGACGGTCGGCGCGACGAGGGCCACCTCCTCGGGCACGGCCCACACCGGGGTGCGATCCGGCATCGCTCGCGCGACCTCGGCCGTGATACCGCTCAGGATCGACGGATCGGCGCGGTTCACGATCACGGCGAGCAGTGCCGCGTGCGCGGCCCGCAGCTCGGCGGCCGCCAGTTCGCCGACCTGGGCGATCTCCTCCGCCGTGCGAGCGGTCGACTGTCCGAGCGTCTCCGTGCCGTCCTGCGCGCGGCCGCCGAGCACGAGCAGCACCGGGGTGTCGAGGTTCACGGCGATGCGCGCGTTCGTGGCGAGCTCGGTCGGCGCCGCGACATCCGTGAAGTCGCTGCCGACCACGAGCACCGCATCGCAGTGCGCCTTCAGCTCGTGGTAGCGGGCGACGATGCGCGCGAGCGCCGCCTCGATGTCGTCGTGCGCCTCCTCGTAGGTCGCCCCGATGCAGGCTTCGTACTGAACGTCGGCCGTCGCGCGGGAGCGCAGCAGCTCGAGCACCCGGTCGCGCTCGCCCCGGCTGCGGATGAGCGGCCGGAACACCGCGACCCGCGGCACGTCGGCCAGCAGCGCGTCGAGCACGCCCAGCGCGACGGCGCTCTTGCCCGTGCGGCCCTCGGCCGAGATCAGGTAGACGGATGCGACCACAGGCCAAGCCTACGGGCGGCCGCGCAGCGCGTACCGGCCAAACGCGGAGCGCGCGAAACGAAAGACCCCCTGCGCACCCGGCAGAGCCCCGCTACCCTTGCTGCATTTCTGCCCTGGGGGAGTTCACGAAGATGCCGCCACGCAGGGGGCTCTACGAGCTTAGCGCAGGATCAGTCGGCGGGTGGTTCCTCGGCAGTTCCGGCGAACTGCGACTGGTAGAGCGCATAGTACGCGCCGCGCGCGGCCAGCAGCTCGGTGTGCGATCCCTGCTCGACAATGCGGCCGCTCTCCATCATGAGAATGGTGTCCGCGTCGCGGATCGTCGAGAGCCGGTGCGCGATCACGAACGACGTGCGATCAGCCCGCAGCGCGCGCATCGCCTGCTGCACGAGCACTTCGGTGCGGGTGTCGACCGACGAGGTCGCCTCGTCGAGAATCAGGAGCGACGGGTTCGCGATGAACGCGCGGGCGATGGTCAACAGCTGCCGTTCGCCGGCCGAGAGCGACGACGCGTTCTCCTCGATCACGGTATCGTAGCCCTCAGGCAGCTGGCGCACGAAGCGATCCACCATCGTGGCTTTCGCGGCCGCGACCACCTCGTCGTCCGTGGCGTCGAGGCGTCCGTAGCGGATGTTCTCGCGGATCGTGCCGTCGAACAGCCAGGCGTCTTGCAGCACCATGCCCACGTGCCCGCGCAGCTCGGCGCGGGAGAGCTGCGTGATGTCGATGTCGTCGAGCAGGATGCGGCCGCCGTCGAGCTCGTAGAACCGCATAATCAGGTTCACGAGCGTGGTCTTGCCCGCACCCGTCGGCCCCACGATCGCCACCGTGTGGCCGGGGCGCGCTTCGAACGACAGGCCCTCGATCAGTCGCTCCGACGGATCGTAGCTGAAGGAGACCTCGTCGAAGCGGACGTGGCCGTCGGTGCGCGCCGGCAGCTCGGCCGTCGCGGTTTCGGGATCCTGCTCGTCCGCATCGAGCAGCTCGAAGGTGCGCTCGGCCGAGGCGACGCCCGACTGCAGCATGTTCGCCATCCCCGCCATCTCGCCGATCGGCTGCGAGAACTCCCGCGAGTACTGGATGAACGCGGTGACGTCGCCGAGCGTCATCTGCCCCCCGGCCACGCGCAGCGCGCCGACGACGGCGATGAGCACGTAGCTGAGGTACTGCACGAACTGCATGGCCGGCATGATCGTGCCGGAGAGCGCCTGCGCACGGAAGGAAGCATCGTACAGCTTCGCGTTGCGGCGATCGAACTCCTCGCCCATCTCGGCATCCCGGTTGAAGGTGCGCACCAGCTCGTGGCCGGTGAACGACTCCTCGATGTGCCCGTTCAGGTCTCCCGTGCTCTTCCACTGGGTCACGAACAGCTTCTGCGCCCGCACGCCGACGACGCCGGCGATGATCCCCGAGAGCGGCAGCGCGATCAGCGCGATCAGGGCGAGCTGCCACGACACCCAGAACATCATCGCGGCGATGCCGATCACCGTCACGAGCGACTGCACGAGCTGCGAGAAGCCCTGCTGCAGCGCCTGCTGGATGTTGTCGACGTCGTTGGTGACCCGCGAGAGCACGTCGCCGCGCTGGCGTCCGTCGAAATACCTGAGCGGCAGGCGGTTGATCTTCTCCTCGATGTCCTGGCGCAGCCGGAAGACGATGCGCATCACGAGCCGGTTGAGCAGATACCCCTGCAGCCACATCAGGAACGACGCGACGAGGTAGAGTCCGAGCACGATGAGGATCAGCGTGCCGAGGCGCGCGAAGTCGATGCCGCTGCCGGGGACGATGTCGGCGCCGAGCAGCATGTCGGCGAACTGCGGGTTGCCGTCGGCCCGGGCGGCCTCGGCAAGCTGCTCGAGCGGCACGCCCGCGGGGAGCTGCTTGCCGATCAGCCCGTTGAAGATCACGTCGGTCGCCTCGCCGAGCACCTTGGGCGCGATCACGGTGAGCACGACCGAACCGATCACGAGGATCGTCACGAACGCGAACAGCCACTTCTCGGGCGCGAGCAGGCCGAACAGGCGCTTCGCCGCCGGCCAGAAGTGCTTCGCCTTCTTCGTCGGCTGGCCGCCGAACCAGTCGTCGCCGTCGGGCGAATAGTCGTCGGGCAGCTCGAACTCGGCGGCCTCCGCGGCCTCCGCCGCCTCCGCCGCCCTGCCCGTGCGCTTCCTCGCGCGCGCCATCAGGCCGCCTCCGCCTCGGTCAGCTGCGACGCCACGATCTCCTGGTACACCCGGTTGCCCTCGAGCAGTTGCTCGTGCGTGCCGCGCCCCACGATCTCGCCGCCCTCGACCACGAGGATCTGGTCGGCGTCGACGATCGTCGAGACCCGCTGCGCCACGATGATCGTGGTAGCCCCGGCCGTCGCCTCGGGCAGCGCCGCGCGCAGCCGCGCATCCGTTGCGACGTCGAGGGCCGAGAACGAGTCGTCGAA
>JAGQTL010000177.1 GCA_020439035.1 Leucobacter sp.
CGACTTCTACACCGGCGTCATCTACAAGGCCATGGGCTTCCCGACGCGCATGTTCACCGTGCTGTTCGCGATCGGCCGCCTGCCCGGCTGGATCGCGCAGTGGCGCGAGGCGCGTGAAGACCTGCAGACGAAGATCGGCCGGCCGCAGCAGCTGTACATCGGAGAGACCGAGCGCCACCTCGACGCCCGGTAGCGGTTCGGCGGGCCGCCGGAGCTGCCGGCCGGGTCGGGCGGCCCAGCCGGGTCGTGCGTGTGAGCCGAGTCAGGCGTGGAGCGCGGCGTTCAGCGCGATACCGGCGCCGGTTCGCGGCAGCGCCTCGACCGCGCCCGTGCCCGAGTTGCGCCGGAACAGCAGGTTCGGCACGCCCGAGAGCTCACGGGCCTTCACCTCGACGGGTGCACCGCCCGAGGCCTCCGTGCCGTGCGGGAGCAGCACCTTCGTGCCCGCCGTGACGTAGAGGCCGGCTTCGACGACGGTGTCATCTCCGATCGAGATGCCGATGCCCGAGTTGGCCCCCAGCAGCGCGCGTTCGCCGACCGAGATGCGCTCGGTGCCGCCGCCCGAGAGCGTTCCCATGATCGAGGCCCCGCCGCCGATGTCCGAACCGTCGCCCACGACGACGCCCTGTGAGATCCGGCCCTCGACCATCGAAGCGCCGAGCGTCCCGGCGTTGAAGTTGACGAAGCCCTCGTGCATCACGGTGGTCCCCGGGGCGAGGTGGGCGCCGAGCCGCACGCGCGACGCATCGGCGATGCGCACGCCCCGGGGCACGACGTAGTCGGTGAGGCGCGGGAACTTGTCGACGCCGAGCGCGGTGATGCCCGCGCGCTTGAGCAGCGGCATACGTGCCGCGTATTGGGCGGGCAGCATGGGGCCCGCGCTCGTCCAGGCGACGTTCGGGAGGACCCCGAAGATGCCCTCGAGGTTCAGCTCATTCGGGCGCACGAGGCAGTGCGAAAGCAGATGCAGCCGCAGGTAGGCGTCGGCCGTGCCCGCCGGCGGCGCGTCGAGGTCGAGCTCGATGTCGATGAACCGTGTCTCGACCCCGCGCAGCCGCTCGAGCTCGTGGTCGCCCTCGCCGAGCAGCGATTCGAGTTCGGCCGGCGCGATGAACGGATCGAGCCCGGCGGGCCGGGATCCGAGCACTGGGGCGGGGAACCAGGCGTCGAGCACGGTTCCGTCGGTGGCGATGGTCGCGAGGCCTTGAGCCCAGGCGGTGCGTGTTGCGGTCATGCCTCAATGGTATCGGGGCGGCTCCGGGGTGCCTCACCATCGCGTAGGCTGACGGGGTGACGGAAGACGCGCCCCAACTCGATCCAGCGGTGGGCCCGGTCGGGCTGACGAGACAGCTGTGCGACATCGCCTCGGTGTCGGGCGACGAGCAGGGCATCGCCGACGCGATCGAGTGCCTCCTGCGGGATGCCCCCCATCTGAGCGTGACGCGCGACGGAGACACGCTTGTGGCGCGCACCGAACTCGGGCGCGCCCGCCGTGTAATCATCGCGGGCCACCTGGATACCGTGCCGATCAACGGCAACCTGCCGGTGGAGGATCGCCTCGACGAGGTCGATGGCGCGCCCGTGATCTGGGGGCGGGGAACGGTCGATATGAAGGCCGGCGTCGCCGTGCAGCTTGCGCTCGCGCTCGAGCTGACGGAGCCGCCCGTGGACCTGAGCTGGGTCTGGTACGACCATGAGGAGGTCGCGAGCGAACTGAACGGGCTTGGGCGGGCGCTGCGTCACGCGCCGGAGCTGTTCGATGCCGATTTCGCGATTCTCGGCGAGCCGACGAACGGCGGCATCGAGGGCGGGTGCAACGGCACGCTCCGGGCCCGCGTGAGCACGACGGGCAAGCGCGCGCACTCGGCCCGCAGCTGGATGGGCGTCGACGCGATCCACCGGATGGCCCCCCTGCTGCAGCGCCTCGCCGACTACCGGGCCGAGACGGTCGCCGTCGACGGGCTCGACTACCGGGAGGGGCTGAACGCCGTGCGCATCTCCGGGGGTGTCGCGGGCAACGTGATCCCAGATCGCTGCGACGTCGAGGTGAACTACCGCTTCGCGCCGAGCCGCTCGGCTGCGGAGGCGGTGGCATTCATCGAGCGATTCTTCGCCGACGCCGATGAGGTCGAGATCGTGGATCTCGCGCCGGGCGCGCGACCCGGCCTCCAAGCCGAACTCGCGCAGAGCCTCGTGCGGGCGGTCGGGCGGGCGCCCGTGGCGAAGGTCGGGTGGACGGATGTGTCGCGCTTCTCGGCGCTCGGGATTCCGGCGGTGAATCTCGGACCGGGCGACCCCTCGCTCGCCCACGCGGACGATGAGCGGGTGCCCGTCGCGCAGATCGAGTCCGTGCACCGCGCGCTGCGGGCGTGGCTGAGCGCGCAGCACTGAGCATGCGTCGACGGCCCCGGGCATGCGTCGAGACCCGGGCACAGGCCGCGTTCAGCGGGTGTCCGAGCAGCCCGATAGAATGGACGGGTACCTGCACGACAAAGGAGACGCAATGGCGGCAATGAAACCCAGAACCGGCGATGGACCTATGGAGGCGGTGCGCGAGAGTCGCGTGATCGTCGTTCGGGTTCCGCTCGAGGGTGGGGGCCGCTTGGTGGTGTCAGTCAACGATGATGAGGCTACTGAGCTGCGCGATGTGCTGAGCGCGGTACTCGATTCCTGAGTGCTCCGCGGCACCTCACAACTCTGCACATGAGCCCCCGCCTCGGCGGGGGCTCATTGCTGCGGTAGGAACGTGGGATCGGGATCGCGGCGAGCGGGATCGCGGGCGCGCTCAGGCCTTCAGCCGTGTGAGCATCAGCAGTCCGTCGCCCGCGGGCGAAAGCACGGGGGCGATCGCCGGTGATTCTCCCACCGTCGCCAGGAGATCCCGCAGGTTCTGCGCGCGGGCGTCGCGCACCGCGGGATCGGTCACGGCGCCGTGCGCGAAGGCATTGGGGATCGCGATCGTGCCGCCGGGCCGCACGATCTGCAGGGCGTATTCGACGTAGTCGAGCAGATGCTCCGGGTCGGCGTCGATGAGCACCAGGTCGTACGCTTCGAGATTCAGACGGGGCACGACCTGTGCGGCGTCGCCTTCGATCAGACGCAGCCGGGCGGTCGTGACGCCGGCTTCGGCGAACACGGTGCGTGCCTGGCGCAGGTACTCGCTCTCGATGTCGATCGAGGTGAGCAGGGCATCGGGGGAGTAGCGGAGCAGCGCGAGGCCGCTCACGCCGACGCCAGTGCCCAGCTCGCAGATCGCGGTCGCGGCGGTCGCCGCCGCGAGGCCGGCGAGCTGCGCGGCCACGGCGCGGCTCACGGGTTCGATGCCCAGCTCGAGCGAGAGGCGCCGCGCCCGCACGAGCGCATCGGTTTCCGTGGGGTACTGTTCGGCGTACTGCCAGTTGCGTTCGAGCCGGCTCACCGTTCCTCCATCGTCTCAGAGCTCACTTGTCAGTGCGCTGCCGTCGACTTCAGAGTACAAGCCGTGCGGGCCCTGCGCCGGATGGCGCGCGGTGAGCGAAGGCCACTACTATGGCACCTATGGGACTGACGATCGACAAGATTCTGGTGATCCTCGTCATCGCCATGTTCCTCCTCGGGCCCGAGCGTCTGCCCTACTACGCGAAGAAGCTCGGCGAGCTGGTGCGATCCGTGAAGCAGATGGCCGATGGGGCGAAGGATCGGCTACGCGACGAGATGGGCCCGGACTTCGACGATGTCGACTGGAAGCAGCTCGATCCCCGTCAGTACGATCCGCGCCGCATCATCCGTGACGCGCTGCTGGAGGACCAGGCGGAGGTGCAGGCGGCCGAGCGGCGCGCCCGCGTCCTCGACGCTGCCGAGCGCCGACGCGAGCGCGAGGAGGAGGCCCGGAAGAAGCAGGCCGATGCGGCGGAGAAGTGGGCCGACGACGGGGCCGACGAAGGGGTGGACGCGCCGGCGGTCGACGCAGAAGACGGCGCGGTATCCACCGACGAGGTCCCGGTCGGGGTAGCGGCCGCCAAGCCGAACTTCGACGAGGAAGCCACGTGACCTCGGGCCGCTCGTCGGGTGCCGCGGATGACCCCGACGGTGATGATGGCGGCCAGGGGAGTCGGCGCCGTGCGCGCGAGGTGGTCCACGGGCTGCGGGAGGGGCTCGGAACCGGGAGCCTCCGCCTGTACCTGCAGCCGATCGTCGATGCCGCTCGCGACGTGCTGGGGTACGAGGCGCTCGTGCGCTGGGAGCGGGCGGATCGCGAGCTGGTGCTCCCCGAAGCGTTCGTGCCGCTCGCCGAGCACACCGGGCTCATCGTCGAGATCGACGCCTGGATACTCGAAGAGGTGTGCGCCCTGCTCGCGGACTGGGCGCGCGACGCGCGGACGCACGACCTCTTCATCGCCGTGAACGCGAGCGGGCGGCAGTTCGCCTCCGAGGGGTTCGCCGAGTTCGTGCGCTCCACCGTCCGGCGTTACGGGGTGCGACCGGAACGTCTGGCGTTCGAGGTCACCGAGACGATGGCCCAGCACGATATCGGGCTCACGGCCGAGACGCTCGCCGCGCTCGAGGCCGACGGGCACGAGGTGGTGCTCGACGACTTCGGCATGGGGTATTCGTCGCTCGGCCAGTTCACGCAGCTTCCGGTGCAGGGCCTCAAGATCGATCGCGGATTCGTGGCCGATGCGGCGGAAGGCCGGGCATCGGCCGTGATCGCGGCGATCGTGGGCATGGCGCACGCCATCGGGGCGAGCGCCACGGCCGAGGGCGTGGAGAACGAGGAGCAGTTCGCGTGCCTCGAGCGCCTCGGCGTCGACCGCTACCAGGGGTTTCTCTTCGGGCGCCCCGAGCCCGCGGCCTCGGCGGCGCGCGGGTAGGGCGTCAGCCCACCGCGAACGGTAGGGAGCGGCCCGCGAGGCCGCGACCCTGGTGGGTGAGGGCCTCGGCGATGCGCGAAACGGCGCGCGCGGCGGGATCGTCCGGGAGGCCGAGCACCGCGGGTTCGCCGCGATCGCCCGCCGCGCGGAAACCGGGGCTGAGCGGCACGCTGCCGAGCAGCGGGACACGCCCGTGCTCCTCATCGCTCAGGCGATCCGCCACCGCCTGCCCGCCACCGCTGCCGAACAGTTCGAGCACCGTTCCGTCGGGTTGCCGCAGGCCGGCCATGTTCTCGATCACGCCGACCACTCTCTGGCCGGTCTGCCGTGCGACCAGCGCGCTGCGCACGGCCACGTCCGCCGCGGCCTCCTGCGGCGTGGTGATCACGAGCACCTCCGCCTGCGGCAGCAGCTGGCCGACACTGATCGCGATATCGCCGGTGCCGGGCGGCAGATCGAGCAGCAGCACGTCGAGGTCGCCGAACCAGACATCGCTCAGGAACTGCTCGATCGTGCGATGCAGCATGGGTCCGCGCCAGGAGACGGCCGTCTCGCGCGGATCGGCGTCGCCGAGGAACATCCCGATTGAGATGACTTTGACGCCGTGGGCGATCGGCGGGAGGATCAGGTCGTCGACCCTCGTCGGCTGCTCCACCCGGCCATCGGTGCTGAGCCCCATGAGCGCGGGAATGCTGAAGCCGAAGACGTCGGCATCGATCAGGCCGACCGACAGGCCCTGCGCGGCGAGCGCGGACGCGAGGTTCGCCGTCAGGCTCGACTTGCCGACGCCGCCTTTGCCGCTCGTGACGGCGATCACGCGGGTGAGCGATTCCGATCCGAACTGCGGCGTGCGGTGCGCCCGGCTGCCGCGCACGCGTTCGATGAAGGCCTGGCGCTCGGCCGGCGTCATCACGCCGACGTCGATGCGCGCCGCGGTGATGCCCTCCGCGCTCTCCGCCGCCGCCTGCGCGTCGGCTTCGATGCGCCGCGCCGCCGGGCAGCCGGCGATCGTGAGCTTGAGGTGCACGTTCGCGACGCCGTCGGCGTCGACCTCGATGCCGTCGACCATGCCGAGGTCGGTGATCGGTCGCAGGACCTCCGGATCGTTGACCCTGCCGAGCGCGACCCGCACGGCATCCTCGAGGCGATCAGGCATGCTCGCCGGCCTCGGCCTCGGCCTCGCTCGCGCCATCGGCGCGTGCGGCATCGGGTCGATCCTCGTCCGGCTGCTCCTCCGGGCCGTTCTCGCGTTCGAGGTCGAGATCCGCGAGGAGCGCGCGCAGCTCCGCCCGGACGAACTCCCGGTCCGGGAGATCGCGGATCGCGAGACGGAGCGCCACCACCTCGCGCGCGAGGAACTCGGTATCGGCGAGGTTGCGCTCGGCGCGCTGGCGATCCTGCTCGATCTGCACGCGATCGCGATCGTCCTGCCGGTTCTGCGCGAGCAGGATCA
>JAGQTL010000178.1 GCA_020439035.1 Leucobacter sp.
GTGGCCGAGGGCGATCGCGCCGCCCCAGGGGTTCACGCGGGGATCGTCATCGGCGAGGCCGAAGTGCTCGGTGAACGAGAGCACCTGGACCGCGAAGGCCTCGTTCAGTTCGAACAGGCCGATGTCGTCGATCGTCAGCCCGGCGCGGGCGAGTGCCTTCTCGGTGGAGGGGATCGGGCCGATGCCCATCACCTCGGCCTCGACTCCGGCGAACGCGAAGCCGACCATGCGCATCTTCGCGGTGAGCCCGAGCTCGGCCGCGGTGTCCGCGCCGGCAAGGAGCGACATCGTCGCGCCGTCCGTCAACGGAGAAGCGGTGCCCGCCGTCACCCGGCCGTGCGGGCGGAACGGCGTCTTCAGCGTCGCAAGGCCCTCCATCGTGGTCTCGGGCCGGCGCCCTTCGTCCTCGGTGGCCAGGCCCCAGCCGGCCTCGGTGCGGTACGCGACCGGGACGAGGTCCGCCTGGATGTCGCCTCGGTCGTAGGCCGCTTGCACCTTCTGCTGGCTCAGCATTCCGAAGCGATCCGCGCGCTCTTTCGTGAGCGACGGGAAGCGGTCGTGCAGGCGCTCGGCCGTGATGCCCATGTTGAGCGCATCGGGGCTCACGATCTTCTCGGAGACGAAGCGCGGATTGGGATCCACGCCGCCGCCGATGGGGTGGCGCCCCATGTGCTCGACACCGCCGGCGACCGCGATGTCGTACTGGCCGGCACCGATCGCGGCACCGAGGAACGTGGCGGTCGTCATGGCCCCGGCGCACATGCGGTCGAGAGCGAAGCCGGGCACCGTCACGGGCAGCCCAGCGAGGATGGCGACGGACCGACCGAGCGTGAGCCCTTGGTCTCCCTGTTGCTGCGTCGCCGCGATCCCCACGTCGTCGATGCGATCGAGGGGGAGCGACGTGTTGCGCTCGAGGAGGCCCTGCAGCGCCTTCACGGCGAGGTCATCCGCGCGTGTACCCCAGTACATCCCCTTCTCGCCCGCGCGCCCGAACGGGGTGCGCACCCCGTCCACGAACACGACTTCTCTCATTGCGGCCACTGCTCCTCCTTCGAAACTGCACCAACAGGGATTCGGCCGGGCTGAACCGGCCGAACCGACGGCTCCGCACCGCGCTCGCGCGGCACACGTTCCATACTAGGAACCGCGACCGGGATCGGGCGCGAGCGATTCGGAATCACCGAGCGGTCCCGCGCGGTTCGTCCGCGAATTATGCGACACCTACAAAAACAGCCGCAAGGATCGGTGCGGTAATCACAATCTGCCAGGGTCGAGCGCCCAGCTCGGCGAGGCGCGTGCCGATGGCGTCAACGGTCGGCGGCTTCGGCGGGTCCCAGACGAGTCGTCGCAGCGTATCCGGCGTGAGCAGGTTCTCCACGGGCATCCGCTGCCGCTCGGCTTCCGCGGCCACGGCTTCGCGCGCGGCGGCGAGGCGTGCGGCGGCCTCGGGGTAGCGCTTGCCCCACCCGCTATGGTGCGGGATGCGGTCGGGATCGCGTGGCGCCGGGCCCGGCGGCTGATCCGTGCTCTTCCCGCGGAGGATCGCCTGCCACCAGCGCTCGAGCTCGGACCGGCTGGCGCGTCCGCGGAACTCGCTCAGGCTCGCCAGCTGACCGGCCGATCTGGGCTGCGCAAGCGACGCGGCGAGGATCGACGCGTCGGGGATCAGCCGACCTGGCCCGACATCGCGCTCGCGCGCGAGCTCGTCGCGCGCGTACCAGAGCTCGCGTGCGACGGCGAGCTCGCGCGGGGTCTTCAGTCGGTTCCCGCCGCTCAGTCGCCGCCACGGCTCGGCCGGCGGCGGCTTCGGCGGCCGCGTGCGCGTCGCGTCGAACTCCTGCTCCGCGATCTCGCGCTTGCCCTGCGCCTCGAGTTCGTCCGCGATGGCGTCGCGGAGATCGGGCAGCAGCGCGACGTCGAGTGCCGCGTACTCGAGCCACCCTTCGGGGAGCGGCCGCGTCGACCAATCGGCGGCCGAATGCGCCTTGCGCAACCGGATGCCGAGCAGGCGTTCGACGATCGCGCCGAGCCCGACCCGTTCGAACCCGAGGAGGCGGGAGGCGAGCTCCGTGTCGAAGAGCTTCTCCGGCACGAGGCCGAGCGCCTCCAGGCAGGCGAGATCCTGGCTCGCCGAGTGGATGATCCACTCCTGGCCGTCCAGGGAATCGGCGCCGAGGGCTTCGGCGAGCGGCGCGAAGCTCCGGATGTCGACCGGGTCGAAGAGGAAGGTGCCGGCGCCGCGGCGGAACACCTGCACCAGGTAGGCCTCGGAACCGTAGCGAAAGCCCGAGGCGCGTTCGGCGTCGACGCCCACGGGGCCTTCGCCCGCGGCGATGGATGCGGCGGCCTCCTCGAGCGCCTTATCGTCGGCGACCATCTTCCAATCGGTCTGCAGTTCGTGCTGCTCGACGAGCGACGGCTCCACGTTCGGCTCCGTCTCGCCACGATCCGGTTTCGGCCCACGCTCCGGCGGTGCCGCACCCGGTTCGATGAAGACCACGTTGAGCTCGTTCATGCGCGCGCGTCGCGCCGTGCGCTCCGCGCTCGGAGCGAGGCGACCCCTTCATGATGCGGCAGGCCAGCGAGCAGGCACAGCAGCTCGCCCCATGCCTCCGCGTGCGCGGCGAAATCCTCCCCGTGCGGCGTCCACGAGGCGCGGATCTCGATCTGGGCGGCGTCGCCCTGATCCTCGAGCGTGCCGAATCCGGTCGAGAGCGTCTTCGTGGCCGTGCCCGACGCGAAATCGTATTCGGCACCGCGCGAGTCGAGCGCATCGATCAGCCAGGACCAGGCGACATCGGCGATGAACGGGTCGACGCCGATCTCGACCTCCAGGGGCGCCTGAGCGAAACAGACGATTCGGAAAGGGCCGCCCCAATCGTCGGCGGAGGCGGGATCGTGCATCAGGATGAGACGTCCGGCTCCGTAGGGGGAGTCGGCTTGCGCGTCCACGGGGTGTGCGGAGCCCTGCACGATGCCGGCGGCGAACGCGGCCGATCGCGGCGCGATCCCCTCCGGCGCCGGAATCTCTCGCACGTGCAACTCGCTGCGCAATCGAGCGCCGCGCAATTGGTTCGCTGCGGCCTCGAACACCGCGTCGCTCCCCGACGAATGCAGCTCCATGCCGCTGAGATTAGAGTTTGCTATAGGCCGCGGGGCGTTGCCACGCCGACCGGCGGTGAAATCGCGGCCGCGAACGCCGCGGGGGAGGAGACGGGCATGAAGCCTCGGGGCGCGCATGCGGGCGTCGTCGCCCGCGCGGTCGGCGGAGCCGTGCTGGCGCTCGGTGCCGGCGCGGCAGCGGGGGCCGTGGCGCTCAGCCTCCACTTCGCGCGCCGGGTGCTCACCCCCGCGACCGTGCCGCTCGCCGAGGTCGAGGTGACCGGTCTCGAGTCGGGGCGAGCGGGAGGGCCCGACCGTGTGCGGCTGCGCGGCCCCGATGCTGGGCTTCCGGGCAGGTACTCCTTCATCTTCGCCGGCGGCACCTCCCATGCCCGGCTCGGCCCCGTGCTCGCGCACGACGGCGACGGTGCCGTCTGGCGAGAGCTCCTCGCGGAGGATCGCGGCCGTATCACGCTCGGCGCGCGAGGGCGAGTGACCGGATGGTGGTACACCGACCCGGCCGAGCTGGGATACCGCACGACCAGCGCCGAGATCCGCACCGCGGGCGGATCGCTTCGGGCCTGGCTGGTCGAGCCGCCTGCGGAACGGGCCGATCCCGGCCGGTGGGCGATCCATGTGCACGGTCGCGGCGCCCTGCCCGAAGAGACGATCCGCGGCGTCGCACCGTGCGCGCGAGCCGGTATCACGAGCCTGGTGATCTCGTATCGGAACGACCCGGGCGCGCCGCGGGGGCGCCGCGGGCGATACGGGCTCGGTCTTGCGGAACGGCTGGACGTCGAGGCCGCGATCGCCTGGGCGCACGCCCGGGGCGCCCGAAGGGTGACGCTCGTCGGCTGGTCGATGGGAGGCACCGCCTCCCTGTGCGCGGCTGCCTACGGGACGCACGCCGCGTCGATCGACGGCCTCGTGCTGGATTCCCCGGCGCTGGACTGGCCGGGGCTCCTGCGCCATCAGGCGAGGCTCGCGGGTGTGCCGGCCTGGGTGGGGCGGCTCGGCGGCTGCGCGCTGCAGACCGGTGCGGTGGCTGGGGCGCTCCCCGGGCGGCGCAGCACCCCGATCAATGAGTTGACCCCGGAGCGCTTCGCGAGCGCCGTGCACGTGCCCGTGCTGATTCATGCGGGGCCCGAAGACACCTACGTTCCGTGGAATGCGGCGGTGAGGCTCGCGCGGCTCCGGCCGGCGCTCGTGACGCTCCGGAGCGCGCGCGGCGAGCACGTCAAGCTGTGGAATGTCGATCCGGAGGCGTGGGAGGCAGCCACCGAAGCGTTCGTGCGCGCCCTGCCGGAACCGCGCGAGCGCCGGGCCCAACTACACTAGAACGCGATGTCCGAAACACCACAGCACAGTTCCGCCCACCTGGTCGACCGCCACCCCGACATCGCCGGAACCGAGCTCGTCGCCCGCATGGTTCCGCCGCGGCAGTTCGACGGGGCCACCTTCGACTCCTATCGCCCAGATCCCGACCACCCTTCGCAGGAGCAGGCCCGCGATACGCTGCGCCGTTTCGCCGAGCCCGCGCAGCCGATCACGCGGACGAGCTTCTTCGGGCGCAAGAAGGCCGAGGCGGCCCCCACGGGCCCCGCCAAGCCCGGGGTGTATCTCGACGGCGGGTTCGGCGTCGGGAAGACGCACCTCCTGGCGGCGACCTGGCACGCGACCACTGGCCGCAAGTACTTCGGCACCTTCATCGAGTACACGGCGCTCGTCGGCGCGCTCGGCTACGGCGGCGCGCTCGGCGTGCTGCAGGGGGCGCGGCTGATCTGCATCGACGAATTCGAGCTCGACGACCCCGGGGACACCATGCTCATGACGCGGCTCATCGGGGATCTCGTCGCGGGCGGATCCCGCATCGTCGCGACATCGAATACGCCGCCCAACGCGCTCGGCGAGGGCCGGTTCGCCGCCGCCGACTTCCTACGCGAGATCCAGGCCATGGCGGATCGCTTCGTCACGATCCGCATCGACGGCCAGGACTACCGGCAGCGCGACATCGACGGCGAGGCCGTCGCTCTGGGCGATGACGCCTACCTGTTCGTGCTCGCCGACGAAGCCGCCTCGGGGGAGCGCATGACCGATGACGCATTCGACGCGCTGATCGCGCACCTGGCGAAGGTGCATCCCTCGAGCTATGCCGGGCTCCTCACCGGCGTGCAGACCATCGGGCTGCGCGATGTGCACGAGCTCACGGATCAGTCCGCCGCCCTGCGGTTCGTCGCGTTCATCGACCGCGTCTACGATGCGCAGATCCCGATCCGCGCGACGGGCGTTCCCCTGACCTCGATCTTCGCGGGGGGCATGCTCGACGGCGGCTATCGCAAGAAGTACCTGCGCTGCATGTCGCGCTTGAACGCGCTCACGCAGGGCACCGTGGCGGCCTAGCGGGGGCCTGACGTGGACGATATGACGCGGCTCCTCGGCGGGCTGCCGCCGTGGGCGCAGGTGCTCGTGCTGCTCGTGCTGGTGGGGCTCGCGGTGGTCGTCGGCCGCCGGAAGCGCCGGACCGGCGCGAAACCGCGCAGCCGGTCGGGCGGCGCGCGCGCGACCATCGTGCCCCGTGGCGAGGCCCGGAGCCCTATGCGGGAACCCGATACCGACGAGAGCCCCGGTCAAACCGGTGCGGCGGCGACGCGGGATCTCGATGCCCGCGAGATCGGTCGGCTGAGCATCAGCTACTCGCCGCGGATCGACGGTGATCCGGATCCCGGCGAAGTTGTGTGGACCTGGGTGCCCTATGTGGAGCACAACGGCGAGGGCAAGGACCGGCCGGTCCTCATCATCGCGCGGATCGACGACGAGACCTTCGCAGCCTGCTATCTCACTACGAAGGAGCACCGCGGCTTCATCTCCATTGGCTCCGGCGGGTGGGACTCGCAGGGGCGAGAGAGCTTCTTGTCGCCCGACCGCATCCTGCGGGTGCATCGTGACGGCATGCGCCGAGAGGGGCAGGTGCTGGCGGAAGACCGGTTCGCGCGCGCGGCGGGTGCTATCGCCGCCAGGTACGGACTCGAACTCTGACGCCGCGGGCGGCCGCGCCCCGCGAGGGCGGTGCGCGATCCCGGTGCGCGGTCGCGGTGCGCGATCCCTGTGCGCTGAGGGCGATCAGTGCCCGGATCCTCAGGCCCGCGGATTACGCTGTGGCCATGACCTGGGAAATCGTTCCTGAGCGCGGCGACGCGAGGCGCGCGCTGCTCACAACTTCGCGCACGCGGTGGTGGCTCCTCGCGCTCGCCGGGGTGCTCGTTGCGGCCGTCGGCGTCGGATTCCTGATCTGGCCGTTTCTTGCGGCCAGGTCGATCCTCGCCGTGCTCCTCGGCGCTGCGCTGATCGCCGGCGCAATCGCGGTATTCGCGCGCGCACCGAGCGGCCCCGGCGCCGTCGGAGGGCTCTTGCTCCTGGCCGGCGGCGTGCTCGCCATCGCGTTCGCCGAGGTCACGGCCGGGCTGATCGTCACCATGGTCTCCGTCGCCCTCATCTCGATCGGCGCCCTTTGGCTGCTGGTCGGCCTCGGTTTCGGCCGACGAGCGACCGCCGCCGTGGTCATTCCGCCCGTGCTCCTAGTCGGAGCAGGCGTCGTCGGGCTTGTGTGGCCGGCCGTGGCGCTGACCGTCTTCGCGATCGTCGCCGGGATCGGCCTCATCCTGCTCGGCGTATCCATCGTGGGCGGCGCCTTCGCACTGCGGGCCCGCTAATCGGTACGAGGAGAGGAACGGGCATGGTGGAATACCCCCAGTTCACTGAGTTGGAGACCGAGCTTCGGACCATGCGCCGTGCCGGCAGCGGGATGCTGGGCGGCGACATGTGGGAGAAGTGGGCGAGTCCCCACGTCAGCGACGAGGAGAACGCCGCGCACGACCGGGAGCAGGCGAGGCTGCGGGCCGAGCACGCGGATGCGGTCGAGCGCCTGGAGTCACGCGTGCGTGAGCTTCGCAGCTCGGCACCGGAGGTCGTGCGCGCGTGGGCGCTCGCGCACTTCCGGATGCTCGCGGACTTCATCAACGAGAACGAGGCGATTCCGGAGTCGGCGACGGCCGTTTCGGTCGCTCAGGGTGAGCAGCGCGAGTGGATGCGCGTGCACGACGGCGAACTCGCGTATGTCGTGCAGAACGTCTTCTACGTGCCGATCGACGCGGGCGTCTATGAGCGGGAGTTCGGGCTCATCCCGTAGTGGGATCGAGCACGGCGCCGACTGCTCGGTGCCTGTGACCGCGGGCGGCTCACAGGTAGGGGCGTGTGATCAACTCGAGGTAATGGCCCGAGGGGTCGAGCAGATACACCCCTCTGCCACCGTGCTCGCGGTTGATCTCTCCGGGCCTGGCTCTCTGGGGATCGGCCCAGTGCTCCAAGCCGCGCTCGGTGATCTTCGCGTATGCGCGGTCGAAGTGGGCGTCATCGAGGAGGTATGCGTAGTGCTGCGGCAGGAAGTCGTTCGGCGGCGCGGCGAACTGCAGCAAGACGCCGCCCGCGATCTGCACGTTGACGAACGGACCCCATGAGGGCGCCTCGTCGGCTTCGAGCAGGTCGCGATAGAACTCCGCCAGCTGAGCGGGGTCGATCGCGGCGATGATGGTGTGGTTGAAGTGGGCGGTCATGATGCTCCTTGTGTCGTGCGGGTGAGTTCGAGACACTCGCACAAGGAGGAGCGCGGATCAGGGCACGACCAGATTGCCGTTCCGGGAGCGGCCGACACGGGCCCGACTGGTCATCATCCTCACCAGATTATCAGGGCCTCGAGTGCGGCGACACGATGCCCTCGAAGTCGAGGGGCACGAGACGAACGAAAACCCTCGGTTTGATCGGGGGTTTTTCTCATGGTGGGCGATACCAGACTCGAACTGATGACCTCTTCCGTGTGAAGGAAGCGCGCTACCAACTGCGCCAATCGCCCGCGGCAACCCCGTATCGCGGTGCCAACCTCAACGACTATACACGTATTTGCGAGCTCGCGTGACCGCCTACCGGGCTTCGGTGGGGTGAGGTACGGACGCTCCTTCCGTAGGGCAGAAGAAGTTGGCTCCTCGATTTGCGATGCCAGCCGAATACCCCCTATAGTCATTGAGGTACGCGGCAACGCGTGCGTGCGGATGTAGCGCAGTTGGTA
>JAGQTL010000179.1 GCA_020439035.1 Leucobacter sp.
AGCCGCTGCTTCTCGCCGCCGGAGAGCATGATGCCGCGCTCGCCCACCTCGGCATCGAGCGCGGCGGGGATCGTCGCGGCCGTGCGGTCGAGCAGTCCGCCGAGGTTCACCGCGCGCAGCACGCGTTCGCACTCGCCGTCGCTCGCCTCGGGGGCGGCGAGCCGCAGATTGTCGCGGATCGATCCGGCGAGCACCGGCGCATCCTGCTCGACGTAGCCGAACTGAGCACGCAGTTCCCGCCGGTCGAGCGTGCGAAGATCCGCTCCGTGCAGCGAGATGGAGCCGTGGTCGGGGTCGTAGAAGCGCTCGAGCAGGCCGAGGATCGTGGACTTGCCCGCACCCGACGGCCCGACAAGGGCGACTCGGCTGCCGCGCGGCACTTCGAAGGTCACCTCGTGGAGCACCGGGGTCTCGACGACCGGCGCGGGTGCGGCTTCGGCGTCGCGCCGCGCGCCCCGGCCGGCGCCGCGAACGAGGTCGCGCACGTCGACGCGCTGGGGAGCCGCGGAGCGGTAGGTGAACGAGACGCGGTCGAAGCGGATCGCGGGCGGGGGCGTGCGGGCATCGGCGGTGGCGGCCGGTGCCGTCGCAGCCGCGGCGTCGAGCGGCAGGATCCGCCCGGCGGGTGAGAGCTCGGCGTCGTGGTCGCTCTCGACAGGGAGCGCGACGATCTCCTGGATGCGACCGAGTGCGCCGAGCGCCTGGTTGACCGCCGAGATCGCGCCGAAGGCCTGCCCGAGCGGCATGATCATCATGAACAGGAAGATGATGAACGTCACGAGCTGGGCGACGGTGATCGATCCCGTCGCGACGCGATACCCGCCGAGGCCGAGCACGGCGAGCAGCGAGACCTGCATGGCGATGAACGAGACCGGCACGATGAGTGCCGAGATGCGGGCCACGCGAATGCCGTGCCGATAGGCCTCCTCGGCCTCGTGCTCGATCGCCGCTTGCTGGCGCTCGGCTGCGCCCGCGGCGCGGATCGTGCGGATCGATCCGATGGCGCGATCGACGGCCGCGGCGAGATCGCCGACCTTCTCCTGTGCGCGTGCGACCTCCGGGCGGATCCGTGCGGAGAGCCCGACCACGACGACGAGCGCGAGCGCGATGATGCCGAACGTGATGAGGAAGAGTAGGGGATCGATCACGAGCATCCCGATGAGGGCGCCGATGAAGAGCAGGGCGCCGCCGATCGTCTCGACCAGTCCCTGCGTGAGCACCGCGCGCAGGAGGGTCGTGTCGGAGCCGATGCGCGACACGAGATCCCCGGTGCGGCGGCGGTCGAACTCCGAGATGGGGAGGAAGAGGATCTTCGCGATGAGCCGGCGCCGCGACGCGAGCACCACGCGCTCGCCGAGTCGCTGCAGCAGGTAGTGCTGATAGCCGTTCAGGAGCGCGCTCGCGAGGACAACGCCCACGAGGGCCCACAGCATCCAGTCGAGGGGCGCCGCCTGCTGCACCCGCTCGATCACCCCGCCGACGAGCAGCGGCTGCGTGAGCGAGAAGAGCGCGCCGAGCACGCTGAGCAGTGCGATGAAGGCCAGGTGCCCGCGCTGCTCGAAGAGATAGGGCAGCAGCTGCCGGAATGTCGCGCGCGGGCCGCGCGGCCCGGTGGAGGGTCGGCGCCTGCTGCTGGTTGCGGTGTCTTCTCCCACGCACTCAGACTATGCCTCGGCGCCTGAGCGAATGCGGTGGCCGGGTGGGTTGGGGTGGGGTGGGGTGGGGTGAGTTGGGTTGGGTTGGGTTGGCGGTGTGAGCAGTTGGGCGGGCGGCGTGCGTTCCGTGCGCGTTCTGCGCAGCGTCAGCCGAAACT
>JAGQTL010000180.1 GCA_020439035.1 Leucobacter sp.
GATCTGCACCTCGATGTGGCGCGGACGGATGACGGCCTGCTCCAGGAAGACGCGTCCGTCACCGAATGCGGCGGCCGCCTCGCGCGAGGCCTCGGCGATGGCCGGGGGCAGCTCGCCGGAAGTCTCGACACGGCGCATGCCGCGCCCGCCTCCGCCCGCGACGGCCTTGACGAAGATCGGGAAGCCGATCTCCTCAGCCTGCGCGACGAGCGCATCGACGTCGTCGGATGCCTCGGTGGAGCGCAGCACCGGCACCCCCGCGGCGATCGCGTGCTCCTTCGCGGTCACCTTGTTGCCCGCCATCTCGAGGGCGCGCGCGGGAGGTCCGATGAACGTGATGCCGTTCTCAGCGGCCCGCGCGGCGAGTTCGGGGTTCTCCGAGAGGAATCCGTACCCGGGATAGATCGCGTCGGCGCCGGAGGCGACCGCGACGCGGATGATCTCCTCGACGTCGAGGTAGGCACGCACCGGATGCCCCTGCACACCGATCTCGTACGACTCATCGGCCTTCTGCCGGTGCAGCGAGCCGCGATCCTCCCACGGGAACACCGCGACGGTACGCGCGCCCAGCTCATAGGCGGCGCGGAAGGCTCGGATGGCGATTTCACCGCGGTTCGCGACGAGGATCTTACGGAACATGCTCACCTCTCGAGGGGAGGGGCCGCCGTGCGACATCACACGACGGTATGCCTGAGTGTCCTCACAGCCTAGCCTCGGGCTTTCATCGGTGGGGGATGGAGCACGGCGCGGTAGACATGGAAAGTGCTCCTGATCTGGGAGAATTGGTCTTGTTCAGAGTCCAGTTCACCGAGTTCGAGGAGCACCTTCAAGGTGAAGACTACCGGCGTCTACCCGCGCGTTCATGTTGACACCGCGGATGTGCCCGCGATCGGGCATGCGGGCGGGGTGCTGCTGACGGAAACCGCGCGTGCGACGGGACTGGACCGGGGGTTGTCGGCGGCGCTCGCGTCCTGGCGTAAGCCGCTCGCGGTGCACGACCCGGGGAAGGTGATCCTGGATCTCGCGGTCACCCTCGCGCTCGGCGGGGACGCGCTCTCCGATATGGCGACGTTGCGTGCCGAACCGGGCGTGTACGGACCGGTCGCGTCGGATCCGACGGTGTCGCGCACGATCGCCGCGTTGGCTGCGGACGCGGACCGGACGCTCGCCGCGATCGACACCGCCCGGCAGTCGGCGCGAACGGCGGCATGGACTTTGGCCGGGGAGCATGCGCCGGACGCCCTGACGTCGCCGGATGTGCCGATCGTGATCGATCTGGACGCCACCTTGCTGACCGCGCACTCGGAGAAAGAGCACGCGCGGCCGACGTTCAAGAAGGGGTTCGGGTTCCACCCGTTGTGCGCGTTCGCCGACCACGGGCAGGCCGGGACCGGGGAGATGCTCGCGATCAAACTCCGTCCCGGGAACGCGGGATCGAACACCGCGGCCGATCACATCGCGGTGACCAAGGCGGCGCTCGCGCAGCTGCCCGGCGGGAGCTCACGACCTGGGAAGGGCGTGCTGATCCGGGCTGACGGCGCCGGAGGGACGAAGGAGTTCGTGTCCTGGCTCACGGGGCGCCGCTTGTCGTACTCGGTCGGATACACGCTCCCGTTCCACACCCCGGAACTCTACAAACTCCTCACCGATCACAACGCCTGGGAACCCGCACTCGACGCCGACGGCGACATCCGCGACGGGGCCGCGGTCGCGGAGCTGACCGGCCTGCTCGACCTGGACGGATGGCCGAAAGACATGCGCGTCATCGTGCGACGCGAACGCCCCCACCCTGGCGCGCAACTCCGCTTCGGCGACGTCGACGGCTACCGGCTGACCGCATTCGCCACCAACAGCAAGCGCGGGCAACTCCAGCGGCTCGAGCTGCGGCACCGCCGCCGGGCACGCTGCGAGGACCGCATCCGCAACGCGAAAGACACCGG
>JAGQTL010000181.1 GCA_020439035.1 Leucobacter sp.
CGCGCTGCTCGACCGCCTCGAGGCGGCGGGGGAGCAGGTCGATGTGATCGTGTGGCCCGAGAACAGTGCCGAGTTCGCGCTGCCGGATCAGGTCTACCGATCATTGGCGGTGCGCGAGCTCGCGGCGCGGGCCGGCGCTCCGATCGTGGTCGGCTCGGTGCTGCGCGACCCGGATGACACGTTCACGAACAGCAGCCTCGTCTTCGACGCCGACGGCGACACGGGGGTGCGATACGACAAGCGGCGCCCGGTGCCCTTCGCCGAGTACATGCCGAATCGCGAGTTCTTCCACGCGCTCGTGCCCGACCTCGTCGACCTCGTGCAACTGGACTATCGGGCCGGGACGCGCCCCTCGGTGGTGACGATCGACGGCGCGCGAGGCCCGTTCAACGCCGCGCTCGCGATCTGCTTCGACATCATCTTCGACGACCACGCCGAGGCGATGATGCATGACGGCGCGGCGGAGGGCCTTTCCGCAGGCGAAGCCCAGGTGATCTTCGCGCAGACCAACAATGCCGACTTCGGCCGTACGGCGGAGAGCGCGCAGCAGCTCGCGATCGCGCGGCTGCGCGCAGTGGAGACCGGCCGGGCGCTCGTGAACATCAGCACCGTCGGCACGAGCGCGATCGTGTTGCCCGACGGCAGCGACGCGGCGAGGCTGCCCACGCACACCGCGGACGCGATGGTCGCGGAGGTGCCGCTCGTCACCGGTCTCACGCCAGCACTGCGCTTCGGAGCCTGGATCGCCGCGGACTGGATGCTCGTGGGCGCGGTGGGGATCGGTGTCGGGGCGGCGGCGGTGTGGCGCGCGCGCTCGCGGTCTACTCCTCGCCCGCGCCGCCCCGCCGCTCCCTGAGCAGGCGCAGACGTTCCTCGAGCAGTTCTTCGAGCTCTTCCCGGGTGCGGCGCTCCATCAGCATGTCCCAGTGGGTGCGCTGCTGGCCCTCCTTCTCGGTGAACTCGGCCCGCGCGACACGACCGGCCTCGTCGTCGAGGAAGCCGACCTCGCCGCTGCGCTGATCCACCCACTCCGGCGGCGCCTCGGCATCGGCATCGAACATGACCGCGAAGCGCATGCCCTTCTCCGTCAGGTATTCGACGCGGCGGCGGGGAGCGAACTCGATGCCCTCTTCGCTCTGCAGGCTGGTCGAACCGATCCGTGCTCCACGGAGTGTGCGCTCGGCCATGACCCCTCCTCGCTCGGGAGGAACGCCCGCGGGCGCTCCATCGCGATCCGTTGTCCTTCCTGCGAGAGTAGCGCGCCCGGCACCGTCCTGGGTAGACCCGCCGGAGGATCCGATCGATTCGTTACCATCCCACGGCGGCGCGGGGCCACTACGCTAGGACCAGAGACGCACATGCGCGCGACCGGCGCGCGAACCAGAAGGAGCACGCGTGACCGACGTGACTGTACCCCACCCGCTCGAACCCGGCAGCCTCGCAGGACGCCGCGCTCTGGTCACCGGGTCATCCCGTGGCATCGGCGCCGACACGGTGCGGTACTTCGCGACGGCCGGCGCCGATGTCGTGGTGAACTTCCGCAACAAGGCGCCGCGGGCCGAGAAGCTGGCCAACGAACTCCGCGAGCTCGGCGGGCGAGTGCTCGTTCAGGGCGCGGACCTGACCGATGGCGAGTCGCTCGCCGCGATGTTCGCCGAGGTGCAACGGGAGTTCGGCGGCCTCGACATCCTCGTGCTGAACGCATCCGGCGGCATGGAGAGCGGCATGGGCGAGGACTACGCGCTGCAGCTGAACCGCGACGCGCAGCTCGCCGTGCTCGATGCGGCGCTGCCGCTGCTCGGGCCGGGATCGCGCGTCGTCTTCGTCACGAGCCACCAGGCGCACTTCATCCGCACGACGCCGACCATGCCCGAGTACGAGGCCGTCGCGCTGTCGAAGCGCGCGGGGGAGGACGCGCTTCGGGAGCGGATTCCGTCGCTCGCGGAGCGCGGCATCGAGTTCGTCGTCGTCTCGGGCGACATGATCGAGGGCACGGTGACCGCGACGCTGCTCAATCGGCTGAACCCCGGAGCCATCGAGACCCGCCGCGAGCAGGCGGGGCGCCTCTACAACGTGAGCGAGTTCGCCGCGGAGGTCGCGCGCGCCGCGGTGGACCCCGTGCCCGCGGACCACACCCGACTCGTCGGAGACACGTCCAGCTTCAGCGGGTGAGCGGCGATCCCGCGCAAGCGGTCGCGGGCGTGCGTGCGGTGAACCTGTGGTGAAACCGCAGAATATTCGGAAAAGCGTGGAAGATATCGGTTCACCCGAAGAAAGTCTGCGGTTCGTGTCATTTCTCCGAAGAAACATGTGCTACGCTCAAGGCTCCGGTCAGCGCGCTTCACCGTGACGAAGGAGTAGCGGCGACGGCGCACTGCGCGCTGGCCCCGCTTCGGGCCGCCGACGTCCCACCGATCGAGAGGACGTCGATGCACACGAACTATGCTCCGAATCCGAGTGGCCGTGCGGGTGAGCACGCGCGCACCCCGGCGCGAATCGGGCTCTACGATCCCGCGGAGGAGCGCGATGCGTGCGGCCTTGCCGCCGTCGTTTCGCTGAACGCCGAGCCCGCGCACGAGATCGTGAGACTCGCGCTCGAAGCGCTCGAGAATCTGGAACACCGGGGTGCCGTCGGGTCCGACGCGGGTACCGGTGACGGCGCCGGCATCCTCTGCGAGATCCCGGACGCGTGGCTTCGCGCGTCCGTCGAAGAGCTCCTGCCCGAGGTTCGGCTGCCGGGCGCCGGCGGGTATGTCACCGGCCTCGCGTTCCTCCCGCAGAACACGGCCGAGCGGCGTGCCGTCCGATACCGGATCGCAGCGATCGCCGCGGAAGAGGGCCTCGACGTGCTCGGCTGGCGCCCCGTCGCGACCCGTCCCGAGGTGCTCGGCGAGGCCGCGCGCGAGGCCGGCCCGGCGATCGAGCAGCCGATCCTCGTCCCGCTCGGCGCGGCGAGCGCGCTCGAGAGCCCGGCAGGCCTGCCGCTCGGGCCGGACGGGGGCGACCTCGAACGACGAGCGTTCCGCACCCGCAAGCGCGTCGAGCGCGAGACCGGCACCTACCTGCCCTCGCTCTCCTCGCGGACGATCGTGTTCAAGGGCATGGTGACGACGCCGCAGCTGGCGGCGTTCTACCCCGAGCTGCGCGATGAACGTTTCGCCGCGCGCTTCGCGATCGTGCACTCGCGGTACTCCACGAATACGTTCCCCTCGTGGCACCTGGCCCAGCCGCTCCGGATGG
>JAGQTL010000182.1 GCA_020439035.1 Leucobacter sp.
CCGAAGAACCAGAAGAGGTGCTGCCAGAGCACCGCCCCGCCCTCACCGTTGAAGATGTGCGCGCCGAAGATGCGGTCGGCGGCGAGGCCGAAGAACGCGGCCGCCAGCACCGGGAAGATCACGATGATGATCAGCGAGGTGATCATCGTGTTCCAGGTGAAGATCGACATGCGCCACATGGTCATGCCCGGGGCGCGCATCGTGATGATCGTCGTGATGAAGTTCACGGCGCCCATGATCGTGCCGAAGCCGCCGATACCGAGGCCGAGGATCCAGAGGTTGCCGCCGATGCCGGGCGAGAACGTCGCATCGCTGAGCGGCGTGTATGCGAACCAGCCGAACGAGGCCGCGCCCTGCGGGGTCAGGAAGCCGCCGACCGCGACGAGCGAACCGAAGGTGTAGAGCCAGAAGGCGAACGCGTTGAGTCGCGGGAACGCCACGTCCGGTGCGCCGATCTGCAGCGGCATCAGCACGTTCGCGAAGCCGGCGAACAGCGGTGTCGCGAACATCAGGAGCATGATCGTGCCGTGCATCGTGAACAGCTGATTGTACTGCTCGCGGGTAGCGACGATCTCGAGCCCTGGAGCGAACAGCTGGGCGCGGATGATCAACGCCATGATGCCGCCGATGAGGAACCAGACGAACGAGCTGATCAGGTACATGTACCCGATGACCTTGTGGTCCGTGGAGGTGATCCACGAGACGATCACATTGCCCTTCTTCATTTCACTACTTCTCTCGTACTCGTTACTCGTTACTCGTTCTCGGCTTTGGCTTCGTCACCGAAGTACTGATCCTGCAGCGGGTTCAGCTCGGGCCCGACGCGACCTTGATCCAGCTCGGCCATCTTGGCATCGTATTCGGCCTGCTCGAGGACCTTCACCTCGAAGATCATGGCTGAGTGGTACTCGCCGCAGAGCTCCGCGCACTTCCCCATGAACGTTCCGGTTTTGGTCGGCGTGAACGACATGTAGTTCGTCTGGCCGGGGAACATGTCCTTCTTGTACAGGTACTCGACGACCCAGAAGGAGTGGACCACATCGCGGCTCTCCAGGCGGAGCTCCGTGGTCTTATTGACCGGGAGATACAGCACCGGCAGCGCCTCCGTCGGGTTGCCGTCCGACGTGATCTCGACCTGCTTGCTCTGCGAGTAGCGGTCATCGGTGAGGTAGTTGAAGTCCCACGCCCAGCGCTTCGCGAAGACCTCGACCACGTTCTCGGGGTTGTCGTAGCGGGCCTCGATCTTCGTCTGCTCCTTCGCCGTGAAGGAGAAGAATCCGAGGATCAGGATGATCGGCACGACCGTGAAGAACGTCTCGATCGGCATGTTGTAGCGCAGCTGCACGGGAAGACCCGTCTCGCCCTTGCGCCGACGGTAGGCGACCGCGGCCCAGATGACCAGGCTCCACACGATGACGCCGACGACGAGCAGCACGATCCACGAGTTGACCCAGAGCGCCGTGATGCCCGGCGTGAGGTTCGTTGCATCCGTTGATCCCTCGGGCAGGAAGCCGCGCTGTTGCTCGGGCGTGCAGCCGGCCAGGAGGATCGCAGCCGCCAGTGCGACCGGGGCGACTGCCCACTTCATTCGACGATTGGAACGCACCGCATACCTTTCGAGATGGTGTCGCGCGCCCTATTCGAGGGCACGGTTGATGACTTGTTCTTAGCTTAGCGCGAAGCTGAGGGTTTACTGAACACGCGTCGGGGTGTCATCGCCCTATCCGGGTGAAATCCGCGCCGATCCGCGCGTTGCGGATCAGCTGAAGCTGTCGCCGCAGGCGCAGCTGCCCTGCGCGTTCGGGTTGTCGATCGTGAAGCCCTGCTTCTCGATCGTGTCGGAGAAGTCGATCGTGGCGCCCGCGAGATAGGGCACGCTCATCTGGTCGACGACCACCTCCACGCCCGAGAAGTCGACGATCGCGTCGTTGTCGAGCGTGCGCTCATCGAAATACAGCTGGTAGATCAGCCCCGAGCAACCGCCCGGCTGCACGGCGATGCGGAGACGCAGATCGTCTCGCCCCTCCTGTGCGAGCAGGCTGTGCACCTTCTCGCGCGCGGTCTCGGTCAGCCCGACCTGATGGGCGGGGGTCTCAGTAGTTGCGACGCTCACAACGGCTCCTCTCGTGGTGGGCACCAGTCTACGCCCCCGCGTGCGCGCACCCGAGAGGCCGGTAGGCTGTTTCAGGGCGCGTCGACGTGTGTGGTCGGCGCGCACCGCGAATGAGAGGACCCCAGTGGCGAAGGATCAGCGCGCGCAGACCGACGGGCAGCATGAGGGCACCGGAGCCGACGAGGCCGCCGAGAGCGCCATCGGCAAGGGCCGCCCGACACCCTCGCGGAAGGCCGCGCAGGCCGCGAACGCGCGCCCCCTCGTCGGCCGGAAGGACAAGGCCGGCATCAAGGCGGAGCGGCAGCGCCAGGCCGAGGCCCGGGAGCGCGCCCGCATCGGCATGATGGCCGGCGAGGAGCGCTACCTCACCGCGCGCGACCGCGGACCGCAGCGACGGTACGTGCGCGACTACGTGGATGCGCGCATCAGCGTCGGAGAGTTCACGATCCCGCTCATGGTGATCGTTCTCCTCATGACCTTCCTCCCCGGGGAGGCCCAGGTCGTCAGCATCATGGCCATCTGGGCGTTCCTGCTCGTGGCCGTGATCGACGCCGTCGTGATGACCATCCGCCTGCGCAAGAAGCTCGCGGAGAAGTTCGGCGCGGACCATCTGCAGCCCGGCTTCCGCTGGTACGCGTCCATGCGCGCGTTCCAGTTCCGCATGCTGCGCGTGCCCAAGCCGCAGGTCAAGCGCCTGGAGTTCCCGAAGTAACCGGGTGCGACGTCAGCCGTCGCTGCCGCGATATCCGGCCGCGACGAGCTCTCTGTTGATGCGGCGCGCCCAGAACGGGCCCTCGTAGATGAACGCCGTGTAGCCCTGCACCAACGTGGCACCGGCGTCGAGCCGTTCGCGCACATCGGCTCCGCTCGTCACCCCGCCGACCGAGATCACGCAGAACGCCGCGGGCGCCGAGTCGCGGATGCGGCGCAGCACCGCGAGCGAGCGCTCCTTGAGCGGTGCGCCCGACAAGCCGCCCGCGCCCATCGCCTCGACGGCCTCGGGCGGCGTCGCGAGCCCGGTTCGCGCGATCGTGGTGTTCGTCGCGATGATGCCGTCGAGCCCGAGCTCAAGTGCGAGTTCGACGATGCCGTCGATCTGCTCGTCGAGCATGTCGGGGGCGATCTTGACGAGCAACGGCGTCGACCCCGCGGCCGCCTTGACGGCCGTCAGGAGCGGCCGCAGGTGCTCGAGCTCCTGCAAACCGCGCAGCCCCGGCGTGTTCGGGGAGCTCACGTTGACGGCGAGGTAGTCGGCGATCGGCGCGAGGCGCTCGGCGCTCCAGACGTAGTCGGCGGTCGCCTGCTCGACCGGTGTGACGCGACTCTTCCCGATATTGACGCCGATGACCGGACGGTGCCGCGAGAGCCGGGCGCGCTCGATGCGCGGCACCGCCGCGGCGGATCCCCCGTTGTTGAAGCCCATGCGGTTGATGAGTGCGCGATCCCGCACCAGTCGGAACATTCGCGGCTTCGGGTTGCCGGGCTGCGCGTGGCGGGTGAGGGTCCCGACCTCGACGTGGCCGAATCCGAGGGCGCCCAGGCCGAGGACGGCCTCCGCGTTCTTGTCGAAGCCCGCGGCGATGCCGAACGGGCTCGGGAACTCACGGCCGAGGGTGCGCACGCGCAAGCGCGGATCGGGCGCGCAAGAGGCGCGGAACGCGCCGCCGAGTGCCGGGATCGCCCGAATCACCGCGAATGCGAGATGATGGGCCTGCTCGGGAGCGAATCGACGCAGCACGAGCGAGAAGAGAGCCGGATAGCAGCGCACGTCACTCCCCCGCTTCCGAGACCGCTGACGGGGTATCGATCCTCGCGATGGCGCCGGTGCGCGGGTGCGCCCGGAGCTCCTCGATCGCGCGGTCGAAGTCTTCGAGCGACTCGAACGCCTGGTAGACGCTCGCGAAGCGCAGGTAGGC
>JAGQTL010000009.1 GCA_020439035.1 Leucobacter sp.
TCGGCGAGTTCGATTTCCTTGGCGACCGAGACGCCGTCCTTCGTGACCGACGGGCCGCCGAAGGATTTCTGGATCACCACGTGACGCCCGCTGGGGCCCATTGTCACCTTGACGGCATCGGCGAGGCGGTCCACGCCTTTCTTGAGCTCGGCCAGCGCCGCGTCGTCGAACATGATCTGCTTCTTGCCCATTGTGGGATCTCCGTTTCGTCACCGACGGTGTGTGCCGCCGGGGTGTTTCTGTGCAACGCGGCTAGGCCGCGATAATCCAATCTCCGTAGCCGGCCTTCCTGGCGACGTCGCCGGCCTGCTGCTCGAACTTCCTTCTGAACTCGGGCGTGTCGTACCGCGCCCAGTCGCCGACGGCTCCCTTGCGGTAGAAGCTCGTCGGGTCTTCTCGCTTGAAACCCGCTGTTGTGCCGGACTGCGGCGCGATCGGCTCGGCATCCGCAGGGTCGACGCCGATGTGCTCGTACATCGCCCTGCGACCGGCCTTGGTGTCCTTGTGCAGATCCTCGTAGCGCACGCGCAGGATCGGCTCCGATTTCTTGAGCTGCTCGTACACCGTGAGGTCCGCCTCGGTCTGCACGGCCCAGCGGTTGGCGACGAAGCCCACCCACTTCTCCTCGCGGAGCAAGGCCCGGGCGGTCTCGAAGCACGACTCGGGCGGGTTCGCGTTGTACTGTGCAACGTACGGCGCGAAAAGCTCGCGGATGCGATCGGGCCAGTGCAGGACGTTGAACGCCGGGTTCAGACGCAGGTAGTGGTACGTGTAGCTGACGATCACGTCGCGCGGGTCGCGGGTGATCCAGATGATCGGCGCGCCGGGCAGGATCTGAGCCAGAGGCCTGGGCGAGCGATCGCCGAGATGCGTGGCCTCGGGCTTGGCGTCGAGCATCGAAGTCAGTACACGCTCGTAGAGGCGTTTGATCTCGTCCTGGGCGATCGACCGGTAGGGCTCAAGCCCGCCGAGCCGCCCGCCGCCCTCGCCCGTGAAGCGGGTGAGCGCATTGTCGAAGCCGTGCAGGTTGAACTCACCCTCGCTCTGCACCTTGTGGTGCAGGTTGAAGAGGCTCCCGACCCAGTTGGTGCCCGACTTGCCGAAGCCGACGATGAAGAAGTAGCGCAGGGTGCGCTCCTCGCCAGTCCCGAGGCGCACCAGTGCGCGACCGCCCGGCAAACGCCGGAGGATCTGCGCATCGGAGCCCGGGCGCAGACGCAGCCCGGCCCCCCGGGCGGCGTGCCCGGCTGCGGTTCTCAGGTTGGACAGGAGCGAGCCCACCGGTGCCTCAGCCCCCGATCACGCCGAGCAATTCGCTCTCACGGAGGATGAGATGCTTGACGCCCTTGATCTCGATCTCGTTGCCCGCGTACTTGCTGTAAACGACGGTGTCGCCCTTGCCGACGCTCATCTTTGCGCGCTGGCCGTTGTCGAGCAGCTTGCCCGGGCCGGCGGCGACGACCTTGCCCTGGATCGGGCGCTCCTTGCTCGCCTCGGGCAGGTAGATCCCGCTGGCGGTCTTGGTCTCGGCTTCATCGGGCTTGACGAGGACGCGGTCTTCGAGGGGTTTGACGGCCATGTGTTGAGTCTCCAAATCCCGGATCGATCCGGGCGCTACCAGTTCAGGTCTATCTCATAACCGGCGACGATCAGTGCCTCGCCGGCTTCTTCCTTGTACCAACGCTTCACGTCGTCGGTGAAGTACTTCTCAAAGCCACGCACCTTGCCGGCGCGGTAGAAATCGTTCGGATCCTCGGCGCGATCGCCAAAGCCGGCCTCGGTCTTCGACTCGGTCGACACCGGGGCCGCGAGGTCCGGGTCGAGGCCGAGGAATGTGTACATCTCTCGCCTGCCCGACTCGACGTCGGCGTGGAGCGATTCGTACTGCAAAGAGAGCAGGTCGCTCCCCAGTGTGCCGGCCTCGGCCTTCGCTTTGGCCTCGGTGTGGTTGGCGACGTACAGGG
>JAGQTL010000183.1 GCA_020439035.1 Leucobacter sp.
GCCGCCTTCTTCGGATTCGTGATGATGGGGGTGATCAGGTGCGGCACGCCCTGGTAGGCCGTGAGCTCGACGCGCTTCGGGTCGACCAGCACCATGCGCACCTCCGCCGGTGTCGCGCGCATGAGGATGCTTGTGATCATCGAGTTGATGAAGCTCGACTTGCCCGAGCCCGTCGCGCCGGCGACGAGCAGGTGCGGCATCTTGGCCAGGTTCGCCACGACGAACCCGCCGCGCACGTCCTTTCCGATGCCCACGATCATCGGGTGCTTCTTGCTCATGGCCCGCGAGGAGCGCAGGACGTCGCCGAGCGCCACGTTCTCGCGGTCCGTGTTCGGGATCTCGATACCGATCGCGCTCCGGCCGGGGATGGGCGACAGGATGCGGATCTCGTCGGTGGCGACCGCGTATGCGAGGTTCTTCGAGAGCGCCGTGATCCGCTCGACCTTGACGCCCGGACCGAGCTCGACCTCGTACTGCGTGACCGTGGGGCCCCGCGAGAAGCCGGTGACCCTGGCATCGACGCGGAACTGCTCGAGCACCTCGGCGATCGCGGACATGATGTCGTCGTTCGCCTGCGTGCGCGCTCGGGTGGGCTCGCCCGCGGAAAGCGTTCCCTGATCCGGCAGCACGTAGGGGTGCGCGGCGGCGGGCGCTGCCGGCGCGACCGAGAACGTGCTCGTCGCGGCGGCCTCGTCGCGAATGCCGTCCACCACCGGATCGTCGCCGGGGGCCTGCGCGGACCGGCCGCCGAGCACCTCGGTCGGCAGCGCATCCGTCGGCTGCTCGGTCTCGAGCGCCGAGTCGAACCCGCGATCCCTCGCGCCCGCCTCCGGCGCACCGAGCAACGCGTCGATCGCGCTCTCGTCCGCCGTGTACTCGGGGTCTTCCTCGCGGCCCGAGGCCGTGCGCCGCCACCAGGGCAGACGCCCGGTGTCCGCGGCTTCCCCGTCCGCGAAGTCATCGAGGTCGAAGAGCTCGGCCTGGCGCGTCTTGCGCCGGCCTCCGGCCGCCGGCTCGGCCGGCTCCGCGCCCTCGGGCGATTCGGCGGGCTGCGCCCCGAAGAGGTAGGCGTAGGCTTCGCGCAGGCGGGCGACGATGCGACTGGGCGGCGTCTTGGTTACGATGAGCACGGAGAGCCCGAGCAGCACGGCCAGGAGGGGCACGGCCACCCACACCGTGAGCAGCAGGAGCGGCGTGCCGACCATCCACCCGAAGAGGCCGCCCGATTGCGCCAGCGCGAGCATGCCGTCACTCGGCTGCGGCCGGCTCCCGAGCACGTGCGAGATGCCCGCCGCACTGAGCATGGCCAGGCCGAGCCCGATCGCGATCCGCCGGTTGTCGTGCACGCCCGACGGATTGTTGAAGAGCCAGAACCCGAAGGCGATCATGACGATGGGAAGGCCGAAGGCGACCCGACCGAAGAGCCCGCCGAACGTCCACGCGCTGGCCTGGGTCGCCGCGGGGTTGCCGATCAGGAACCACTCGATAATGGCCCCGATGACGGCGAGCAGGACGAGCAGCATGGGGATGCCGTCGCGGCGATCCTCGGACGAGATCGGCTCGGGCCGGAACGCCCGTGCCGCGCCGCCGACCGCGTGCGCGAGCCCCATCCAGGCGCGCGAGAAACCGCTGCCCGCGGGTTCGAGCTCGAGCACCGCGGTCTTCGCCGTCGCGCGAGCGCGCGACGATCCCTGCCCCTTCGCGCGGGGCGCGGTCGAGCGTGCGGAAGTCTTACCGGCCATGCGCACAACTTACCCGCGACCACGGACAATCCCGGTGAGCGCGCCCGGCGAGCACGAAATTTCATCGCTGAAGCGACGAGAATCCGCGGGATTTCCAGGCGGGAGGCGCGGATCCGGGGCCGCCGGGGACGGCCCCGTCGCGAATCAGCCGCGGCGCCGCAGCCGCGCGAGCGCCGCCTGCGCTTCGGGCGCCCGGACGCCGAGGAGTACGGCGAAATACACGATGCCCATCACCGCGGCGATGGCGATCGCGAAGACGAAGGCGAGGAGCAGGCCGAAATCGGGGACGGAGCTGCGGGCGAGGAAGACGAGGAACAGGCCGACCGCGAGCGCGGGCGCGATCGCCACGGTGTAGCGGATCGCGCTCACGAGAAGTTCGACACCGCCGATGCGCCCGAGGCGGCGCCGGAGCAGCCACAGGGCGAAGACCGCCTGCCCCATCGTCGTGAACGACCAGATGCCCGCGTAGAAGAAGCCGAGCAGCGGCTTCTGCACGGTGAAGGCCGCGGGTACCACGAGCAGGAGCAGCGCGCCGAGTTGCACGGCCATGAAGACGAAGGGCGTGCGGGCGTCCGACAGCGCGTAGAAGGCGCGCTGCACCACGAACATCAGGCTGTAGGCGGCAAGGCCGAGCGAGTAGAACTGCAGCAGGTAGGCGAAGGTTTGCACATCCTCCGCGCTGCCACTCGCCCACATCACGCGGCTCACGAAGGGCGCCGCCATGAAGAGCGCCGCCGAGGCGAAGATCATGAGCATGAGCACCTGGCGCGCGGCGGTGGAGAAGCTCGCGCGGAACTCCGGCATCCGGCCGCTCTGCCCGAACTCGGAGAGCTCCGTGAAATAGGCGGTGATGAGCGAGACCGCGATGACCGAGTGCGGCAGCATGAACACGAGCCAGGCGTTCGTCATGGCCGCGAGCGACGGGCCCTCCGGGGACGCGGAGTTGATCACCGGGGTCGTGACGAAGCCGCCGAGCTGCAGCACGATGAGCGAGGCGAGGCCCCATCCCGCGATCCGACCCGTCTGGCGCAGGCCGACGCCGCGCCAGTGGAAGTCTGGGCGGAAGCGCAGGCCCGCACGCCGCCACGGGATGATGAGGATCAGCGCCTGCGCGGCCACTCCGAGCGTCGCGCTCCCGGCGAGGACGGCGATCGAGAGCGGCGTCCAGCCGCTCACCGGCGGGTCGTTGTTCGCACCGAACATCACGATGTAGACGAGCGTGCCGGCGATCGCCACGACGTTCGCGAGCGCCGGCGCCCAGGTGAACGGGCCGAAGACCTTCCGGGCGTTCAGCGCCTCGCCGAGCACCGTGTACCAGCCGTAGAACATGATCTGCGGGATGCACCAGTAGGAGAAGGCGAGCGCGAGCGCGCGCGGCTCGGGATCCCAGGTGAGGGTGAGCAGCCAGATGATGAGGGGGGCCGCGAGCATTGCAATCGCGGTGATCGCGACGAGCGCGACCGACACCAGGGTCAGCACCTTGTTGATGTACGCCGCACCGCCGTCGGCCCGCTGGGCGGCCTTCACGATCTGCGGGACGAGCACGGCGTTCAGCATCCCGCCCGCGAGCATCATGTAGAGGGTGCTCGGCAGCTGATTGCCGTTCGCGAACGCGTTCGCCGACTCCGAGAGCTGGCCGATCGCGTAGATCAGGAGGGCGGCTTTGACGAAGCCGAGCACCCGGGACACCATGGTGCCGGAGGCCATGATGGCGCTCGCCCGCGCTACCGCGGCCGCCATCAGGCCTGCGCCTCCTGCGCGCACCGCGCGCGCATCCGCGTGGGCGGCATCAGTAGAACACATCCTTGCGGGTCGCGAGCGTCCAGTGCCGGGCGAGCTTCTCGAACAGCGCGTTCCAGATCCGCACCTTCCCTGGCCGCAGGGGCAGGTCGAGCGCGCCGACGTAGTCGATCACCTGCTTCGAGAGCCGGAGCTTGTACTGGCCGACACCGTGCAGCCGGTGCGTCGGATCGTCGAGGCGATCACTCGGCGGCGTCCCGATGAGATCGTGCCGGGTGGCCCCGTGCTCCTTGCCCCAGCGGATCAGCTCGAGCTGCATGCGGTACATCGCACCCGTTGGCAGGCGGCTCTTCGCGGATGCGCCGTCCTTGTACGCGCTCGTACGGCCGAACACCGTCGCGAACATGCCCGCAACCGGCGTCTCCCCGTCGTACCCGAGCACGAGCTGCCCGCGCCCCGCGCTCTGGAACCCCTGCCAGAACCGGCGGAAGTAGTCGTAGGGGCGCAGCTCGAATGCGCCCGCGGCCGTGCCGCTCAGCAGGTCGAACATGATGCGGCAGTGCGCATCGCTCGCCTCGACGCGGCGCACGTCGAAGCCCTCCTTCTCCGCCTTCCGGATCTTCGTCCGCGTGCTGGCGGAGAAGCCGCGCAGGATCTCCTCCTCGTCGCCCGAGATATCGAGGATGATCGTCGACTCGTTCGGCAGCACGTGCGCAGTCGGCACGTAGCCGGCAGCGGCGAGCGCACGAAACGTCTCCTCGCTGCGGAGGATCCGCGGCTCGACCTTGAGGAGGAATACGCCCTGACCGCGCGCGAACGCGGCGAGGCGGGCCCCGAGTGCAATGTAGGCGTCGACGGAGAGCGGGGTGCCATCCGCATCCACCGACACGTCGGGGCCGGCGGGCACATACCAGAACCGGCCGAGCAACGGGATCCGCTTCTCGAGCACGAGCGTGGCCGGGAACTCCTCGCCCAGCACGTACCTCGGTTCGTACCGCTGGTAGCGCTTGAGCTCCGCGTACTCGCGGCTCTGCCACACCTCGCCGCCGCCGGGCACCGCCTCGACGAGCGCGTCCCACCGCGCGATCTCCTCGGGAGTCGCGAACCTGAGGGAGCCGTCCGCCCCGCGCCCGCTCACGGTCAGACCACCACCACGACCGGGACGATCATCGCCTTGCGGCGCAGCTTCGTGCCGACCCACCGGCCGATGGTGCGGCGGACGATCTGCTGCAGCTGGTGATGATCCACCACGCCCTCGCGCATGGCCTGCTCGAGCGCGTCGGCGATCTGCGGCTTGATCTTGTCGAACACGTGATCGGCCTCCGCAACGCCCTTGGCGTGGATCTCGGGGCCGCTCACGATCTGACCGAGGCTCGTCTCGACCACGGTGATCACCGAGATGAACCCCTCCTCGGCCAGCACGCGCCGGTCGCGCAGATCGTCGTCGGTCACCTTGCCCACGCTTGAGCCGTCGACGTAGATGAAGGTGATGTCGAGCTGGCCGACCTTGCGCGCGACCCCGTCGCTCAGATCGACCACCGTGCCGTTCTCGCCGATGATCGTGCGATTCTGCGGAACGCCCGTCTCGATCGCGAGCCCGGCGTTCGCGACGAGGTGGCGATACTCGCCGTGGATCGGCATGACGTTCTTCGGCCGAACGATGTTGTAGCAGTAGAGCAGCTCGCCGGCCGCCGCGTGCCCGGAGACATGCACCTTCGCATTGCCCTTGTGCACCACGTGCGCCCCGAGCTTCATGAGGCCGTTGATCACGCGGTACACCGAGTTCTCGTTGCCCGGGATGAGGCTCGACGCGAGGATCACGGTGTCGCCCTCGCCGATCTCGACCTGGTGCTCCCGGTTTGCCATGCGGCTGAGCACCGCCATCGGCTCGCCCTGCGAACCCGTCGACATGTAGACGATGCGGTGATCCGGGATGTCGCCGCTCTTCTTGAGATCGACGAGCACGCCCTCGGGCACGCTCAGGTAGCCGAGGTCGGCCGCGATCTTCATATTGCGCACCATGGAACGGCCGAGGAGCACGACCCTGCGTCCGTTCGCGTGCGCGGCGTCGAGCACCTGCTGCACGCGGTGGACGTGGCTCGAGAAGCTCGCGACCACGACCTTGCCGGCAGAACTCGCGATCACGCGTTCGAGCACCGGGCCGATGTCCTTCTCGAGCGGCGTGAAGCCGGGCACGTCGGCGTTCGTCGAGTCCGTCATGAAGAGGTCGACGCCCTCCTCCCCCAGCCGGGCGAAGGCGCGCAGGTCGGTGATCCGCTTGTCGAGCGGCAGCTGGTCCATCTTG
>JAGQTL010000010.1 GCA_020439035.1 Leucobacter sp.
CATTTTCATACCCGTCAGCGCCTTCGCGCTCGCGGCCGAGGTCGCCGACGCCTACGATCCGACGGCGGTCAAGCCCTGGCTCGGCGCGTGGATCGTGCGCGACCGCGAGTTGCGCGCGCAGCGCACCACGGTGCACGAGCCCGACCTCGACGCGGCGCTCGCGACCGGGTACAAGGAGCGCAACGCGTACGCGCGGGCCGAGGTCGCGGTGATGCGGGAACGGGTGAGTCGCGAGCACCTGTGCGAGGCCGTCTGGCTGGCCACGTGGCCGCACGACCGGCTCGTGCTCGCGGCGTCCCGCCTCATCCGGGTGATGAACCGGATGGCGGCGCCGCGCAATATCCGCGTGCACGCGAATCGCGGGCTCGCGGGCATCGACGGCACGGTGGCGACCGCGCTCGGCGTCGCCGTGACGAGCCAGGCGGGCGAGCAGCCGAGGCAGGCGGCCGGGGTCACGCGCGTGCTGCTCGGGGATCTGGCGCTGCTGCACGATGCGGGATCGCTGCTCCTGCCCTCCGAGTCGGCCGAGCCCCGCCCCCGCATCCAGCTCTTCGTGGGCAACGACGGCGGCGGCACGATCTTCGACACGCTCGAGGCCGCGCGCACCGCGCCGCCCGCGGCGTTCGAGCGCGTGATGTACACGCCTCAGCACGCCGACCTGCGCGCGCTGGCCGAGGCCTACGGCTGGGATTACGTGCGCGTCGAGACCCGGGGCGAGCTCGACCGCCTCCTCACGAGCCCCGTGCTCGGGCCGATGCTGGTCGAGGTGCCGCTCGAGCGCTAGATCGAACGTGGGCGGATCGCCGGACTCAGGGCGCGAAGGCGTCGGCGACCGGCGCGAACTTCGAGACCGTCTCGCCGAACTCGTGCGCGGGATCGCTTCCCGATACTATGCCGCCGCCGGCATATGCGGTGACGCTGCGGACACCGCTCGCGTGCTCGCCACCCTCGGCCTCGCCGAGCTGCGCGCAGCGCAGCGCGATGACCCACTCGCCCTCGCCATCCGCGTCGATCCAGCCGACAGGCCCGGCGTAGCGGCCCCGCCCCGACGGCTCGATCTCGGCGATGGCCTCGACCGCCTGGGAGGTCGGCGTGCCGGCGACCGCGGCGGTCGGATGCAGCGCCGCCGCGAGCTCGAGCGAGGATCCCTCACCGCGCGGCACCGCGCCCAGCTCGGTGGCGAGATGCCAGACGTTCGGCAGTCGAAGCGCGAACGGCTCGTCGCTGGTGTGCAGTGAGAGCACGTGCGGGGAGAGCGCAGTGACCACGCTCTGCACGGCGAACGCGTGCTCGTGCTGCTCCTTGGTGCTGGTGAGCAGCTCGTCGCGCGCGCGCGCGTCGGCCGCGGGATCCTCGGGCTTGCGCCCGCGCGTGCCCGCGAGCACCCGCGCCGAAATGGCGCCGTCGGTGTGGCGCACCAGGGTCTCGGGGCTGGCGCCGATCATGCCGTCCACGGCATACGTCCAGCAGTCGTCGTAGCGCTCCGCGAGTCGGCGGAGCGGAACGCGCAGGTCGTCGTCGGCGGGGATCGCCCCTCGCACGTGCCGGGCCACCACGATCTTCTCGGCCCGCCCTCGTTCGATGCGCGCGACGGCCTCGCGCACCCCGGAGAGATACGACTCATCGGCCTCTTCGACGGGGAGGTGGACGCCGTGCCACTCGCCCGCCCCGGTCGGGGCGGGGAGCGGGCGCTCACCCTGCAGCGGGCTGCTGCTGATCTCGGTGATCCAGGCGACGCCGCGGTGCCTCGCGATGAGCATCCGGGGGACGATGAGCACGCTCTCGCTCGCGAGGTCGTCGGCGCCCGGGCCCACGCCCGGGCCCGCGGCCGCATCGGCGAAGGCGAACGTGCCGAAGGCGATCAAGCCCGATCCGGGGAGGCCGACGCCATCCTCGATCACCGCGCGTGCCGCGATCCGGCGCCACGCGTCCGCTGCGCGCGCGAAGCGATCCCTGCCCGAGAAGCGCAGGCGCAGCGCCTCCCCGATGCCCACCGCGCCGCGGTCGCCCCGGGTCCAGAGCAGGGGATGATGCGGGTCGGCCCAGGCGATGAGCCGCTCGAGCGAGGGCACCTCGCTCAGCGGGCGGGTCACCGCGTACAGCACCGCATCCGCGGTTGCCGCGCTCGCTGTGCCCGACCCGTTCTCCACCCTGACAATCTACCCCGTGCCGCCGGGCCGACCGCTCCCGCGCCCCCGCGGCCAGCCGTGACCGCGGGCGGGCTCGCCGGCTCTGCCGCCGTTGGCGAACACCCCCGGAACGGCCTGGCCGAACGACTAGCATGGGTAGCGTGACCAGACCCGACACCGCCACGAAGCTGGCGACCGACGTCTCGACCATGTTCGACGAGGTCTCGCCGCGGTACGACCTGCTCAACGACCTGCTCTCGGCGGGCAATGCGCGGCTGTGGCGGATCGCGACGACGAAGGCCGTCGCCCCGCGCAAGGGCATGCGCATTCTCGACGTCGCGGCGGGCACCGGAACCTCGAGCGCGGCGCTCGCCGCCCTGGGCGCGCACGTCGTCGCCGCCGATTTCTCGGAGGGCATGCTCGCCGAGGGGCGCCGGCGCCACGCGGGGAACGCATTGATCGAGTTCGTGCACGCCGACGCGACCGACCTGCCCTTCGAAGACGACGCGTTCGACGCCGCGACGATCTCGTACGGCCTCAGAAACGTCAGCGATCCGAAGCGCGCGCTCGCCGAGATGCGCCGCGTGGTGAAGCCGGGCGGCCGCATCGTCATCGCCGAGTTCTCGACGCCGCCCGCGCAGGCCGTGCGCGTGCCGTACGCGCTCTACGGGCGGCACGTGCTGCCGCGCGTGGCCGGCCTCGTCAACCGAGAGGCCGCCGAGGCCTACCGCTACCTCAACGAGTCGATCGAGCAGTGGCCCACGCAGACCGAGCTCGCGGCCTGGCTGAACGAGGCCGGGCTCGAGCGCGTGGCCTACCGCAACCTCAGTTTCGGCATCGTCGCCCTGCACCGCGGGTTCGTGCCGAAGCCGCCGGTGGTCGAATCGAAGGCGAAGAAGCCGGCCACGAAGAAGCCCGCGGCGAAGAAGCCGGCAGCAAAGAAGCCGGCCACGAAGAAGCCGGCGGCGAAGAAGCCGGCGCCGAAGAAGCCCGCGCCGGCTACGCGATCCTCCAAGCCCACGACCGGCGGTGCCGCATGAGCCTTCCGATCACCGCCGACACGGCGACGCAGGCGCTGCCGATGCGGCTCTTCCAGGGGGCGAGCGATCGCCGCCACGCGAAGCGCATGCAAGAGCAGCTCGAGCTCGTGGAGCACGGCCTGCTCGAGCACCTGCGCTTCGCGTCGAAGGTCGCGGATGCTCCCGCGCGGTACCTCGCCGAGGCCGGTGGCAAGCGGATCCGCCCCATGCTCACGCTGCTCACGAGCGAACTGGGTGAGGGGCCGAACGAGCGCGTGCGGCAGGCGGCGCAGGCGATCGAGATCACCCACCTCGCCTCCCTGTACCACGACGATGTGATGGACGACGCGCGCCTGCGCCGCGGCGTGCCGGCGGCGCAGACCGTGTGGTCGAACTCGGTCGCGATCCTCGCGGGCGACCTGCTGTTCGCGCGCGCCTCATCGCTCGTCTCCGGCATGGGCGAGGAGGCGATCCTGTTGCAGGCGCGCACCTTCGAGCGCCTGTGCCTCGGCCAACTGCACGAGACCGTCGGCCCGCAGCCGGGCGACGATCCGATGCAGCACTACCTGCAGGTGCTCGCCGACAAGACGGGC
>JAGQTL010000011.1 GCA_020439035.1 Leucobacter sp.
GCACGCTCGAGATGGCCGTCACCGGGATCCGCGAGATGTCGACGCTCGCGACGCCGCCGGAGGATCGGCACCCGATCCTCACGTTCGTCGGCCCGCGGAGCGACAAGCAGATCACCGCGGCGATCCGCCGCGAGCTGCTGCGCGAGGGCCAGGTGTTCTTCGTGCACAACCGCGTGCAGTCGATCGGCCGCGTCGCGGCGCACCTGGCGGAGCTCGTTCCCGAGGCGCGCATCGCGATCGCGCACGGCAAGCTGGGGGAGCACCAGCTCGAGCAGGTCGTGATCGACTTCTGGGAGCGCAAGTTCGACGTGCTCGTCTCGACCACGATCATCGAGACCGGCCTCGACATCGCGAACGCCAACACGATCATCATCGACAACGCCGACCGGTACGGCCTCAGCCAGCTGCATCAGCTGCGCGGCCGCGTCGGGCGCAGCCGCGAGCGCGCCTACGCCTACTTCCTCTACGACCCCGACAAGCCGCTCACCGAGCACGCGCACGAGCGGCTCGAGACGATCGCGGCGAACAACGAGCTCGGGGCGGGCATGCAGGTCGCGCTGAAGGATCTCGAACTGCGCGGAGCAGGTAATCTGCTGGGCGGCGAGCAGTCGGGGCACATCGCCGGCGTCGGCTTCGACCTCTACCTGCGCATGATCGGCGAGGCGGTCTCGGCGTTCAAGGGCGAGGACGTGACCGGGGCGACCGAGCTGGTGCTCGAGCTGCCGGTCGACGCCCACATTCCCGAGGAGTACGTCGAGAGCGAGCGATTGCGGCTCGAGGCGTACCAGAAGTTCTCGGCCGCCGCGCATCCGCAGGCCCCGGCGGAGAATGTGGAGCTCGTGCTCGACGAGCTGAAGGATCGCTACGGCGAGCCGCCGGCCGCGGTGCAGCGGCTCGCGGAGGTCTCCGCGCTGCGACGGCGCGCCGCGCGGCTCGGCCTCTCGAAACTGATTGCCGGCGGCCCGATGCTCCGCATCGAGCCCGTCGAGCTCCCGGCGTCGCGCCGGATGCGCGCGGATCGGCTCTACCCCGGCAACCGGTACACCGAGTCGACGAAGGTGCTGCAGGTGCCGCTGCCGGGCAGCGGCACGGCGAATCCGCGCAGCCCGCTCGCCGGCGTGGGGATGCGGCGCGCGGCCGGGCACGACGACATCGTGGCGTGGGCCGGAGACGTGCTGCGCGCGCTGCTCGAGCCCGACGTCGCCGCGCCCGCGGGGGAGTGAATCGGGGGCCTAGCGCTTCCCATCCGCCCTGGTGCAGAGCGTCTGCAGCGATCCGACGGTGCGCTGGATCTCGGCGAGTCGACCGCCGAGGTCAGCGAGATAGCCGGGCATGCCAAGGAGGGAATCGGGCGGTGCGAGGTCGCCGAATCGCGTGAGCTGGTGCTGCAACTGGTCGAGCCTCCCGGCGACCTCCGAGTTACTGATGCCGTCCGCAATCTCGCCGACCGAGCCCTGCAGGCGATCCGCGATCGCGGCGAAGTCGGGGCTTCCCCCGGTTCGCGCGGTCTCGAGCTCCTGCCTCACCTGCTCCACGATCCGATCCACGGCCGCGAGCGACAGGTCGCACGCCTCGGCGGGGCTCTGCTCGGGCGCCATCGTCGGCAGGTTCTCGGGAGCGATGCGCACCGCGTCCGAGGCGCACGCCGCAAGGGATGCGGAGAGCGCGGCCGCGATCACGGCGCCGGCCACCCGCAACGACTTCCGGCTCGACATGGTCAGCAGTGTAGCCCCGGGGGGATGCGCGTTCGCTGGGTGCCCGCGCGCTAACATGGCGGCATGCCAGACGATTCCCCGCGGATCCACGCTGACGCCGACGACGCGCTCGCCGCCGTGCGGGAAACCGTGCGACGCCTGGCCTGGCCGGGCGGCTGCGCCTGGCACGGGGTGCAGACGCACGATTCGCTGGTGCCCTACCTCATCGAGGAGACGGCCGAGTTCATCGACGCCATCGAGCGCGGTCTGCCGGCCGCGGAGGTCGCGAGCGAGCTGGGCGATGTGCTGTACCAGGTGCTCTTCCACGCCGCGATCGCCGAGCGCGACGGGGAGGGCTACGATCTCGGCGCCGTCGCCGCGCTGCTCGATCGCAAGCTGATCGACCGTCACCCGCACGTCTTCGGCGATCGCGGCTACATGTCGGTCGACGAACTGCACGCCGAATGGGAGCGGTTGAAGGAGGACGCGGCCGGGGAGGCCCGAGGTTCGCGCGGCGCGCTCGACGGGATCCCCGCAGGCATGCCGACGCTCGCGCGCGCCGCGAAAGTGGTCGAGCGCTTGAAGCGCGCGGAGCTGATCGACCCGTCGACCGCCGTCGGCACCTCGCAGGGGCTGCTCGCTGCGGCCGACGACCCCGAGGGGCAGCGGCTCGCCGAGACGGCGATCGGCGATGCGATGCTCGCGCTCGTGACCCGCGCGAACGCCGAGGGCGTCGATCCGGATCGCGCGCTCCGGCTCGCGACCTCGCGCATGGCCCAGCGGGTGCTGCCCGAGGAGTGAGCGGGCGGATCCGGCCGGGCCCCGCGCCGGCCCTCCGCGTGCCGCGCGCGCCGCGCCCGGCGCGTGGAAGAATAGAGCACCATGGCCACCCCTGTGAACCCTCCCCGCGGCATGCGCGACTTCCTCCCCGCGGACAAGGCCCGGCGCGAGCACGCGCTCGGCGTGATCCGCGGCGTGTACCGAGCCCACGGCTTCGACGAGATCGAGACCCCCGTGGTGGAGGACTGGTCGCGGCTGCACGCCGGGCTCGGAGGCGACAACGAGAAGCTGAGCTTCTCGATCCTCAAGCGCGGGATCACCCCCGAGGCCCTCGACGCGGCCGCGCGGACCGGCGATCCCGAAGCGCTCGCTGATCTCGGCCTGCGCTTCGACCTCACCGTTCCCCTGACGCGCTTCTACGCGAGCCACCGCGCGGAACTGCCGCCGGTGTTCCGCGCGATCCAGATCGCGCCCGTCTGGCGCGCCGAGCGGCCGCAGAAGGGCCGGTACCGGCAGTTCGTCCAAGCCGACATCGACATCATCGGCGAGCCCGGGCTGCTTGCCGAGATCGAGCTGATCACGGCGACCTCGCACACGCTCGCGACCCTGGGGCTCGCGGGCTGCGTGATCCGCGTCAACGACCGGCGGGTGCTCACCGGGCTGCTCGCCCACTGCGGCTTCGGCGACGACCAGCACGGGCGCGCGCTCATCACGGTCGACAAGCTCGACAAGATCGGCACGACCGGCGTGGTCGACGAGCTCCGCGAGTTCGACGCGGCGGCGGCGGAGCGGCTCGGCGAGGTCTTGACGCGCGTCGAACCCGAGCTCGCGGGCGGCATCCCGCTCACCGCCGAGGCGATCGCGCGCGTGCTGCCGGCGGAGCCGGGCGAACTCGCCGAGGCGGGGATCGCGAGCCTCGCCGAACTCGGCGCGGCGCTCGACGGCGTGCTGCCCGACGGCGTCTCCCTGGCCTTCGACCCCACGCTCGTGCGGGGCATGGGCTACTACACGGGCACGATCTTCGAGATCGCGCACCCGGGATCCGGCAGCTCGGTCGGCGGCGGCGGGCGCTACGACGGCATGGTCGGGCGATTCCTCGGCCGTGACGTGCCGGCGGTCGGCTTCTCGATCGGATTCGAGCGCGTCGTCGACCTCATCGAGCTCCCGGCGGCCGAGGGACCCGAGGCGATCGCGCTCGTGTTCGACGCCGATGCCGAGTACGCCGACCTCGCGGCGCTCAAGCGCGAGCTCGTGGCGAACGGCCACCGGGTGCGGCTCGAGAAGCGGCAAAAGAACGTGAAGGCGCTGCTCGCGCGGGTGACGGAGGAGGGGTTCACCGCGTTCGCGAACGTGCGCGCGGGGATGCGCCGCGCCGACGAGCTCGAGGTGCGCCCGCTCGCCTGATCCCACCGGTGATCGCAATCCCGGCCCGATGCTCGGGCGGCTTCCCGGTCGGTTGAAGCCGGCCACGATGAAACTGAGTACCATCGAGAGCAGAGGATCGCGGAGACGCGGGACTCGCCGTGCGCGCGCTGCGCCGGCCGGTGGAAGACGAGATGGGGCGAGTGGCATGTCCGAGGTTCGAGGGCGAATCGTCGAGTTGCAGGACATTGATGAGGACGAGCTCGTCGTGTCCGAGCCGAAGACCGCGGCGGCGGGCCTCAAAGCGGTCGAGGTCGCGTTCGAGCGCGGCATCCGGCAGGGCGGCGTGAGCCGCACCGTGCGCTCCATGTTCCGCATCAATCAGCCCGACGGGCTCGACTGCCCCGGCTGCGCCTGGCCCGAGTCGATCACCGGCGAGCGCAAGAAGGTCGAGTTCTGCGAGAACGGCGCGAAGGCGATCGCCGAGGAGCTCACGACCCGGATCGCGAGCCCGGAGTGGTGGGCCGAGCATCCGATCTCGGAGCTCGAGCAGAAGACCGAGTACTGGCTCGGGCAGTCCGGCCGCATCACCCACCCCATGATGGTCCGCGAGGGCGAGACCCACTACCGCCCGATCACCTGGGATGAGGCGTTCGCCACCATCGCCGAGCACGTCAACGCGACCACGGCGGATCGCTGCACGTTCTACACCTCGGGACGCACGCCGAACGAGACCGCGTTCATGTACCAGCTGCTGGCGCGCTCGCTCGGCACCAACAACCTGCCCGACT
>JAGQTL010000184.1 GCA_020439035.1 Leucobacter sp.
GCCTCGATCACGCCATGTGGTTCCATCGGCCGTTCCGCGTGGACGACTGGCTGCTGTACGTGCTCGAGACGCCCACCTCGCAGGGCGGGCGCGGCCTCGCACTCGGGAGGTTCTACGACCAGACCGGCGCGCTCGTGGCCAGCGTCGCCCAGGAATCGACCGTGCGCCCGCCGCAGGATACCGGCGCTCCTAGCGCCCCCGCCGAGCGATGAACAGGACGTAGCGCTCGAGTGCGTACTCCGGGTCGCGACTCCCGCCTTTGAGCCGCCACTCCGTCTCCGCGGCGAGATCGATGGCGCGCGCGAGATCGGCCTCCCGCCACCCGCGGGTCTCGCGCTGCGCCCGCTCGACCTGCCAGGGCGCCATCCCGAACTCCTTGGCCAGCTGACCGCTCGGGCCTCGGGCGCCGAACACGCGAGCCATCGCGCGCACCTTCATGTTCAGCGCGGCGAGGAGCGGGATCGGATCGCTGCCCGCGAGCCGTGCCTGGCGCAGCAGCGTCAATGCCTCCGACGCGTTCCCGGCCGTCGCGGCGTCGGCCACCTTGAACGCGCCGGCCTCGACACGGCCCTCGGTCGCGCGCTCGACGTCGTCCTCCCCGATGCGGGTCCCGCGATCCGTCACGAGCTGCTCGATCGCGCCGGCGAGTTCGCCGAGACCGCTCGCATAGGCTGCCACGAGCATGCGCACCGCGTTCGGGGCGACCTGCGCACCGAGGCGCCGGAACTCGGCCTGCGCGAAGGCGAGCCGCTCGGCGTCCTTCTTCAGCTCCGGGCAGACGATCTCGATCGCCCCGAGCGTGCGCCCCGGCTCGCCGCGAACCGCGTCGAGCAGGGCTTTGCCGCGCATCCCGCCCGCGTGCCGGAGCACGAGCGTCGTGTCGTCGGCGGGCGCGGCGAGGTAGCGCTTCGCATCGTCGAGGAACGCGTCGCTCGCCTTCTCGACGCTCTCGACTCGGATGAGTCTCGGCTCGGCGAAGAGCGAGGGGCTGGCCAGGGTGAAGAGCTCGCCCGCGGTGTAGCCCGCCGCATCGACATCGTGGATCTCGACCGCGGGGTCGGCGTTCCGAAGCGCATCCCGGATCGTGCGCGACGCGCGATTCGCGAGGAACTCCTCCGGCCCGCTGATCAGCACGACCGGCGCCGGGCGCGCATCCTCGGAGCCGAGTGTCGCGATCTTCGCCTTGGTGCTGCCTGCCACGGCACTAGCCTACGGGTACCCCGGCATTCCAGGGCCGCAGCCCGCCGCCCGCCGCCGGCGCCAGCGCGATCGTCCCGGCCCGGTCGGTGCGCAGGACGGTCGAGCCGGCCGCGGCAAGGCTCGCGAGCGCTTCGCCGGTCGGATGACCGTACCGGTTCTCGGCGCCGACCGAGATGATCGCCCAGTCCGCGCCGACGGCGAGCGGCAATCTCGGATCCTGGTCGCGCGAACCGTGGTGCGCGACTTTGAGGACATCGGCTCGGAGGTTCGCACCGCTCGCGAGCAGCGCGCCCTGCTCTTCGAGGCCGGTATCGGCGGTGAGCAGGATGCGAGCGGCCGCCCCGGCGTCGACCATGAGGACGAGGCTTGCGGCATTGCTGTCGTAGGCGCGCGCCCGCGGATCCGGCGCGAGCACGTCCCAGACGAGGCCGGGAGCCTCGCCGCCGCGCATGCCGGCAGCCCCGATCCGCACGGGCACCCCGGCATCGCCGAGGAGCCGCACGACTTCGCGCTCCTCGGTCCGCTCGAGCACCACCGTCGGGGCGATCAGCGCCGCGTCGACGCGGCCCGCGACCGAGGCGAGGGCACCGACGTGATCGGCATCGTCGTGGGTCAGCACCAGGAGCGCGATGCGGCGCACGCCGAAGAGGTCGAGGCAGTCCCGCAATCGCCGCGGTTCGTCCCCCGTGTCGACGAGCATCACCCGGCCGGGGTCTGCGGGGTCGCGAATCAGGAGGGCATCCCCCTGGCCGACATCGCACGCGACGATCGCCCAGTCGCCGGGCACGCCGAGGCGGAGCGCGAGCCAGGGGCCGAACGAGATTCCGGCGAATCCGCCGAGTGCGAGCGCACAGAGCGCTGTGCTCGCGACGCGTATCGCGCGCGGCCGCCGGAATCGCCGCCGGCCGCGGTCGCCCGCCGGCGCCCAGGGGACGGCGGGCAGCGCTCGCGCGCGGCCGAGAAGCGAGATCCGGCCGCGCGAGAGCGCCCAGCCCAGCACGACGGCGCACTGGCACGCCGCGAGCAGCGCGGCGCCTCCCGGCCCCGCCGGCCAATCCCAGCGGGCCAGCGGCAGCGCCGAGGCGAGCCTCGCCGTCTCGGCCACCCACTGCGCCGGCAGACTGGCGAGCCACACGCAGAGCTCGCCGAGCGGCAGCCCGAACGGCGCGCCGAGGGGGATCGCGACGAGCGCGATCAGCCCGAGCGCCGTGCCCACCGGGGCCGCAGGGCCCGCCACGACGTTCGCCAGCACGCCGGCGGCCGGAATGCCCGGCTGCAGGAGCAGCAGCAGCGGGCCGCAGGCGAACTGCGCCGCGAGCGCGACGGCCAGCGGCAGCGCCAGCCATCCGGGCAGGCGAAGGGCGCGGCGGAGCCACCGGTCGATACCCGGAGACAGCAGCAGAATGCCGCCCGTCGCCGCCACCGACAACGCGAAGCCGGGCTGGAGCGACTGCCAGGGGTCGACCGCCAGCAGGAGGGCGACCGCCGCGCCGAGCGCCGGGAGCGCGACGGCGCGCGTGCCGCCGAAGCCCGAGACCAGCAGCACCGCGGCCATGACGGCGGCGCGCTGCACGCTCGGGTCGGGCCCGACGAGCACGACGAAGCCGGCGAGCCCCGCACCCGCGCCGAGGCTCCGGCTCCGCCGGCCGAGGCCGACGAGGCCGAGCGCGCGGACGATCGCGCCCGTGATCAACGCGCAGTTCGCTCCAGAGACCGCCGTCAGATGCGTGAGCGACGCCTCGCTCATCACCTCGTTCAGCGCGTCGTCGACGAGCGCCGTGTCCCCCACGGCGAACCCCGGCACGAGCGCGGCCTGCGGGACGCGCGCCGCGACGCCGCGAAGCCCCATCCGGAGCGTCGCCGCCAGCTCCCCGAGCCGTGCGATCGGCGTCTGCGCCGAGAGACGGTGCAGCTCGTTCGCTTCGACCGCGAAGGCGGGGCCGCCCGGCTCCAGCGCGCGCAGGGCACCTCGCGCCCGCAGGCGCGCGCCCGGTGCCCAGTCGTCCCCGGGCGGATCGCTCATCCAGAGCAGCACGGGCACGGGCCCCGAACGCGAGTCGAGGTCTGCCCGAGCCCAGAAGCGCACGCCGAACCCCGCATCGCTCGGCTGCGGGAACCCGGTGAGCACGACGTCATACTCCGCCGCGCCGCCCGCCGCCGCAACGGCCGCGAGTTCGGGATCGCCGCGCGCGCGATCCTGCACCCCGATGCGAACGCCGATCAGCAGGCCCAGTGCGCAGAGCACCAGCGCGGCGCCGATCACTCTGCGCGCGGCCGACGCCCGGTCCGGGGTGCGCCGACTCGGGCGGGCGCGCCCTCCCCCGGGGCACCCACCCCCGAGGCGCCCTCTCCTGAGCAGAAGGGCGACGAGGCAGCAGGCGCTGCCGAGCAGCAGCGCGATCCAGCTCAGCGCGCGGCCGGAGCCCGGGGAGCCCACGGCCCAGGCCGCGCATGCCCAGACGGCGACGGCCGGGAACAGGAGGCGCCACGCCCCGGGCGGCGAGCGCTGCCGGTACCGCACCCGCGCCCCGGGCCCCGCCGCGCTCACAGCGTCACCCGGTCGCGAAACCCGTCGAGCGTCTTCGCCCCGATGCCCGACACCCGCAGCAACTGGTCGACGCTCGTGAATCCGCCGTTCGCATCGCGCCAGGCGACGATGCGCTGGGCCAGCGCCGGGCCGATGCGGGGCAGCTGCTCCAGGGCGGCGGCATCCGCCGTATTGAGACTGACGAGCGACTCCGCCGCTGCCGACGCGCCCGCACCGCCCGCTCCGCCTGCACTTCCCGCAACGGCCCCCCGCGCCGCGCCGCCCGAACCCGGGGCCGGCTTCACGACGACGATCTGCTCCCCATCGACGACGACACGAGCGAGATTGATCGCCGCGAGCGCGGCCTTGCTCGTCGCGCCGCCGGCGGCCTCGATCGCATCCGCCACCCGAGCGCCTCGCGCGAGCGAAACGACTCCGGGCGCGCGCACCTTCCCAACCACATGCACGAGCACCGTGTCGGGGTCGACCGCGCTCGCCGAAGGATGGACCGACGCAGGATCGACCGACGCGGGATCGACCGACGCGGGATCGACCGACGCAGGATCAACTGCGGCCTGATCCGCCCCGGGTTGCGAGCTCTCGCTCCCGGCCAGACGCGGCACTCCCAGCAGCACCGCAGCGAGGACCGCCGCCGCGAAGAGCACCACGCCGACCACGATCGGGACGCTGATCGCCGCGAGCACGCGTTCCCGGAACTTCGGGACCGGGCGCCACTCGAGCGGCTCCGGCGGCTGCGGCAGCGCACGCACCGGCGGCGGCACGCTGCCCCAGAGCGGGCGCACCGGCGCGGGCGCACGGTCGGGATCGGGTAGGGCGAAGGGGTCGGATTCCAGGTTCGAGCGGAGCGTCATGCCGCCAGGTTAGGCGTGGCCGACCGCGGGAGTCGGCGCCCGGGAGCATCTGTGGAGAACCCGCGGAACCGGGCGCTCGTGGCGCCCGGTGAGCGCCGAATCCGGGCTCAATCGAAGAGCTTTTGGCCCACGAACTCGCCGCGCGCGACGCCGCCCGGCACCGCCCAGAGCCCCGATCCGATGTGGCGGATGTACTCGTTCAGCAGGTCGGCCTTGAGCGAGCGCTGGATCGTCACGAACGTCGCCGGGTCGCGCTGGAAGGCGATGAAGAAGAGCCCCGCCCCGATCTGGCCGAGGCGGTTGGAGCCGTCCACGTAGTTGTACCCGCGGCGGAGGAGGCGCGCGCCGTCGTTCTGCGTGGCGTGCGCGAGGCGCATGTGGGCCGCCATATCGATGACCGGCGACCCGTTCGAGGCGAGCGCGAAGTCGGGATCGGTGAACTCATCGCCACCGCTCAGCGGCGCGCCGTCGAGCTTCGTGCGGCCGAAGATCTGCTCCTGCTCGTCGAGGGAGGCCCGATCCCACGTCTCGATGGTCATCATGATCTTGCGCGCGACAAGGTACGAGCCGCCGCGCAGCCACTCGGGCCCCTCGTCGCCCACCCACACGTGCTCGGCGAGCGCATCCGTGTCCTCGGCCATGATGTTCGCCGTGCCGTCCTTGAACCCGAGCAGGTTCCGCGGCGTATCCTGCGCCCGCGAGGTGGAGGCCGTGCGGCCGAACCCGAGCTGGCTCCAGGTGAGGTGCGCCCGCCCCACCGCGATACGCGCGAGATTGCGGATCGCGTGCACGGCCACCTGCGGGTCGTCCGCGCACGCCTGGACGCAGAGGTCGCCGCCGCTCTGCGCAGGCTCGAGCAGATCGAACGCGAACGAGGGCAGCGGCTCGAACGCCGCCGGCAGTCGCGAGCCGATGCCGAAGGGGTCGGCCGGGCCGCCCTCGCGGCCGGTGAAGAGCTCGCGCCCGAGGCCGAAGGTGAGCGTGAGGTGGCCGGCGTGCAGCCCCTCCGCCTCGCCGGTGTCGTCGGGCGGCAGCAGCGGGTTGTCGGGCACGATCCCCGTTCCGACGGACGCGCCCGCCGTGAGCGCGGCCGCCGCCTCGCTCCAGTCGCGAAGGAGCCCGATCAGGTCGTCGCGGCCGGTGCCGTCGAGCATGGTGAACGCGGCGAAGTGCAGCCGATCCTGCGCCGGTGTGACGATGCCCGCCTGGTGCTCGC
>JAGQTL010000185.1 GCA_020439035.1 Leucobacter sp.
TCGTCGAAGTCGTACTTCTGCATCCCGGCGAGATCCGCGTGCCCGGGCCGCGGGCGGGTGAGCGCAGCACCGCGGCCCCGCGAGCGCTCGCTCAGCTCCGTCGGCTCGGCGCTCATGACCTCGACCCACTTCGGCCACTCCGTGTTGCCGATCCGGATCGCGATGGGGCCACCGATCGTGCGGCCCTGCACCACGCCGCCCGAGAAATGGAGCTCGTCCTGTTCGAACTTCATCCGCGAGCCGCGCCCGTACCCGAGCTTGCGGCGCGCGAGATCGGCCCGCACGCCCTCCAGCGAAACCGGGACGCCCGCGGGCATGCCTTCGAGCACGGCGATGAGTTCCGGGCCGTGCGATTCCCCGGCGGTCAGCCAACGCAACATGACATCTATCCTCCCATACCGGTGGAGTGCGGCGCGCCGAGGCGAGTGCGGCGCGGCCCGGCCGGGCTGCCGGTATCGGTCAGTCGTTGACCGCTGTCCGCATGGCCGCGAGCACGTCGCCCTCGCGCTCGAGCTCCGTGCCGGGATCGCCGTTCACGAAGATGCGCACCTGGAGCAGCGCCTGCTCGACCAGCATGTCGGTGCCTGGGACGGCCGGTTGCCCCGACGCCTCCGAGAGCATCGCCAGTTCGGATGGCCAGGGGTCGTATGCGACGTCGAAGAGCGGCGCCAGGCCGATCGGCCCGAGTACGTTCCGCGCATCCATGCCGTGCCCCGGAAGCGTCGAGATCACGAGCGTCGTGCCGGCGACGCGGTCGCGCGCGGCGAACCGCTCGCGGCCCGTCGCGTCGCCGAGCAGCGGCTCCGCATCCGCGCGCAGCGGCGGAAGCCCCAGCTCTGCCGTGCCGTCAAAACGGTCGGCCAACCGCTGCGCGGCTTCCTCTCGACGCGCGAAGAGATGCACGCGCTCGGCCCCCAGTCGGCGCGCGGCCAGGACCGCCGACACCGCGGTCGCCCCGGAACCGAGAATCGACACCTCGCGCGCGTCGAGACCCGCGTTCCGGATCGCCGCCGCGAGCCCGCCCACATCGGTATTGAACCCCGCCCAGCGGCCGCCGGCGACCCGCAGCAGCGTGTTCACCACGCCGCTCTCCTCGGCCACCGGGTCGATCACCGCCGACAACCGGCGCGCCTCATCTTTGAGCGGCATCGTGAGCGAGAGCCCACGCCAGCTCTCGTCGCGGCCGCGCAGCCAGGCTTCGAGCCCGGCCTCGGCGCACTCGACCGCCACGTACTCCCAGGGCAGCCCCAGCACGTCGTATGCCGCGCGATGGATACGCGGGGAGCGCGAATGCGCGATGGGCGAGCCGAGCACGGCGAGCCGCGCGAGCTCGGGCCGAGCGGCCTTCGGTTTCGGATCGCCGCCCGGTGCCCGGGCGTCGGGTTCCGCGGACCGGTCAGTCACAGCGCGTGCCGCCCTCGGCCCGGTGCGCCGTGCACCACTCGGCGAGCCGCTGCACGGCCACCTCGTGCTCCTCGATCGTCTTCGAGAACACCGTCTTGCCGGTCTCCAGGTTGACCGGCATGAAATACAACCAGTCTCCACGCTTCGGATGCATGACCGCGTCGATCGCGACGTCGCCGGGAAGCCCGATGGGCCCGATCGGCAGGCCCGGGTTTGCGTACGTGTTGTACTTGTTCGAGGCGTCGGCGCGCTCCTCGTCCGTGGTCCACACGGTGTGCGTGTTGCCGGTCCCATACGCGACCGTGGCATCCGACTGCAGTCGCATGCCGATATCGAGCCGGTTGAGGAACACGCGCGCGATCTTCGGGAAGTCATCGGCGTTCGATCCGGCCTCGCGCTGCACGATCGACGCGAGCGTCAGCACCTTCCAGGCCTGCTTCTTCGTCACCCCGTGCTCGTCGAGCGCCTGGAACATGCGGTCCACCATCGTCTGCACGACCGACTCGGCAGTGTCCGTCGGCTCGAACGTGTACGTCGCGGGGAAGAGGAAGCCCTCGATCGACGGGAACTTCTTCGGCACGCCGTACGCCTGCGGGTCGGCCACGGCCTCCTCGAACTCCGACATGGGGATCCCGGTCACCTCGGAGACGCGCTCCAGCGCGTCCATCGCGGCCAGCCCCTCGGGGATCGTCACGGTCAGCACGATCTCATTCTCGGGATCCCGCAGCGCGTCGAACGCGCCCTGCGCGCTCATCTTCTCCTGCAGCCGGAACGAGCCGGGGTGGAACTGCACCTCTTCGGTCTGCGCGAGCAGCAAGTCGTAGAACGCCTTCGCCGTCTTCACCACATTGGCGTCGGCGAGGGTCTGCGCGATGTCCCCGCCGGTGTCTCCCGAGCGGATCGTGACCACGACCTCGCCCTCACCGGGGCCGGCGTAGTCGTTCGTGACGAGCCCGAGCCGCTCGGCGATGCGGTCGCCGTAGTCGTTCCAGAGGATGCCGCCCGCGACGCCGAGGCCGGCCAGGAGCGCCACGACGACGGCGAGCGAGATCAGCAGGCGGCGAACGCGTACGCGCCGCCGCTTCCGCACCTCGGCACGGGTCGGTGCGGTGCTCAGCGGGTTCGTGCTCAGCGGGTTCGTCATTGCGGGCCTCCCACATCGGGCTCGGACATCTCCACCACCGTACCGGGTGGCGAGCCGAGCGCGCGCTCGGCATCCAGGGCGTGCTGCAGAATCACCACCGCAGCCGCCTGATCGATGATCTCGCGGCTGCGCCGGCTGGACCGCCCGGCCTGCCTCAGCTGTCCCTGGGCAGACACGGTCGAGAGGCGTTCGTCGACGAGCCGGATCGAGAGCGGATCCCCCGCGGGCGGGCGGTTGCCGCGCGTCGCCGCCGCCTCGGCGAGGCGCAGCGCGAACGCCTCGGCGTCGTCGGTCGAGGCGGTGCGGTGCCCGCTCAACCCGAGCGGAAGCCCCACGACCAGCTCGATCGCCTCGTGCTCGTCCGCGAGTTCGAGGATGCGCCGGACGTCGTCGGCCCCGACCCCGTCGCGCGCGCGCCGCACGGTCTCGAGCGGGGTCGCGAGCAGGCCGGACGGATCGCAGCGGGCGACGCCGATCCTGGCCTTCCCCACATCGACCCCGAGTCTCGCCCCGTGGCGCATGCGGTTCAGCCCGCCAGGCTCGCGCGGATCCCGGCCAGCGCGGCGTCGATCTTCGTCGGGTCGGCGCCGCCGCCTTGCGCGAGGTCGTCCTTCCCGCCGCCGCCGCCGCCGAGGATCTGCGCGCCCATCCGTGCGAGCGCCCCGGCCTTCGCCCCGGCCTCGCGGGCGGCGGGCGTCGTCGCGGCGATCACCACCGGCTTCCCGTCACCCGACTCCCCCGCGATCACGCCGGCGAGCACGACGACCGCGGCCTCGGCCGCCAGTCGCTCGCGCAGCTGCAGCACCAGGCCCCGCACGTCGTCGGCGGATCCCACCGCGCCGAGGGAGCCCGTGAGCACCGTGAACGCGCCGATCCGCTCCGCCGTCTTCAGTAGCTCGGGCAGCCGCTCGCCGAGCCGCGCGGCCTCGAGCTTCGCGATCTTCTTCTCGGCAGCCTTCAGCTGCGCGAAGAGCTCATTCACCCGCCCGACCAGTTCGAGACGCGGCACCTTCAAGCCGCTCGTGAGCTGCTGGACGATCGTGCGCTCGGCGGCGAAGTCCCGGAATGCCTCGATGCCGACGAGCGACTCCACGCGCCGGTTGGTGGATCCGACGGAGCTCTCGCTCACGAGGTTGATCATGCCGACCTCGGCCGAACTCTCGACGTGCGTGCCTGCGCACAGCTCGCGCGACCACGCGCCGCCGATGTCGACCACGCGCACGCGATCGCCGTACTTCTCGCCGAACAGGGCCATGGCGCCCAGTTCGATGGCGTCGTCGACGGCCATCAGGCGCGTCTCGACGGGCGCGGCCTGACGCACCACCTCGTTGGCGATGGTCTCGATGACTTCCAGTTCGTCCGAAGCAATCGGCTTGGGATGGCTGAAATCGAACCGCAGGCGGTCGGGCGCAACGAGCGAGCCCTTCTGCGCGACATGGGTGCCGAGCACCTGGCGGAGCGCCTCGTGCAGGAGGTGGGTGGCGGAGTGGTTCGCCCGGATCCGCGCCCGGCGGGCGTGGTCGACGACGAGCTCCAGCGGCGCGCCGACGGCGAGCTCGCCGGTCTCGACGCGCACCGTGTGGACGAACAGGCCGTCCGCCTTCTTCGCGACGTCGGTGACGACGAGCGACACGCCGGGACCGGACATGCGGCCGGCGTCGCCGACCTGGCCGCCGGACTCCGCGTAGAACGGCGTCTGGTTGAG
>JAGQTL010000186.1 GCA_020439035.1 Leucobacter sp.
GATGCCGGTCGGAGCCACGTAGCGGAGATTACACCGCTGCTGAACCCTCGCAAGGCTTCTACTTGCGGGGGTTCGCTTGTTTTTCCCTGGTCAGGCGAGGTTCTGCGCTGTTCTTGCGTCATCCCGCTCCGCTCCGCCGTCATCCTGCGCGCAGTCGCAGGATCCCATCAGCGGGCTACAGGCTGAGTCCGTCGTGACCTTGGGCCATTCTTGGGCCATTTCCGTGGCCCGTGATACTGAACGGATCGGCGAACGCCGTGTTCTTGGAAGCGCGGCCGGGCTTCTTCGCTGCGGTTGTCTTCTTGCTGCTCTTCTTCTGCTTCGGCTTGTCCGGCTCGAAGAGCCCATCGAGCAGAGACCCGGCTCGCCGTGCGACGCCCTCTCGTGCGCGTGAGTAGCGTTCGGTGACTTGCAGGCTGGAGTGCCCGAGTACGGCTTGCACGTCGGGTGCTGATGCGCCTGCGTCGAACAGGATCGTGGCGAAGGTGTGGCGGAGGTCGTGCACGCGCAGGTCAGGGCGGCGAAGCTCTTTCTTGATGTTCTCCCAATCGACTGCGCGCCGGAAGTTCCGCGCGGTGAGTCTGCCGCCGTTCGGCCCGGCCCACAGCAGATCGTCTGCCTCCTTGCCCTTGACCGCTTTGACGACGAACGGGCGGAGCTGCTTCGTGATCGGCGCTTCCCGCTCCTTGTGGCTCTTGGGGCTCTGCTCGATCAGCTCACCGTTCTTGCCGGGGGAGAAGCTGCGGCTAATGCGGAGGATGCCGTGCTTCAAGTCCGCATCGCGCACCCGCTGCGCGGTCGCCTCGCCCGCCCGCATACCCGTGAAGACCAGCGCCGCCGCGTAACGGCGGTAGACGCCTGGCTCGATGAGTTCGAGCAGCTTCCTGATCTGCGTCACCGTGAGCGCCCGCGAGGTCGGAGACGAGGACGTGTCTTGGCTTGGGCGCTTCACTTCGCGGGTCGGGTTGTAGTCGATGATCCTCGCCCGGCGTGCCCCGTCGAGTAGGCGGCTGAGCACCGCGAGCGAATCAACCTTGATCGATGGCGATCCTGCCCACGACACCATTGCCGATTCGATGAGCGGTGAAGTGATCTCTTCGAGCTTCTTGTCACCGAGCGTCGGCTGCACCCGCTTGCGCCACGACACGTCGTAGCCGCGTGCGGTTCCGACTCGCACCGATGCGGCGACGGCAGGCCAGTAGCGCTCGTGCCATTGGGTGAGCGTCATGCCCGCGTTCGGATTGCGGCCAGCAATCTCTTTCGCCAATTCCCGCTTCGCCTCGGCGAGGGTGAGGAACATGCGCGAGCGATGCTGCTTGTTCCCTGCCAGGTCGGTGACCGTTACGCGAATCTGATAGCGGTTGCGATCCGCCCGCCAACGTATCCCTTCGGGCAGCGGTCGACCTGTTTTCGGGTCGATGCGCCACGGGGAACTATTCGACGGTCGGCCAGCCATCAGCGTCTCGTTCCGCCGACTTCGAGGAACTCCTCGATGGTGTCTGAGCGCCAGAGCTTGTGCTTCCCGACCTCGGCGTCGGGTTCGGGGATTAGTCCATCGCGGCGCAGCTTGTCGAACGTCGGCAGCGGCACTCGGCAGCGGGCGGCAGCCTCGGCGCGCGTGAGGTAGTCCGTCTGCGTCGTCTCGGTCATGCCCTTTCCCTTCGCCGGGTGCGGAAGAACGCCATCAATAGCTAGCGTTCTTGCGAGTACCTGATATTGAAACACAAACAAGACGTAATCGCAACTACATGAGATGAGGGTGTCTGTTCGCTAGACTGATGCGTATGGCACTTCCGATTCCCCGCCCCTGGGATCAGACCGCAGACGGTCTGCTCACCCAGGACGACCTGCCCGCTGGCTGGCACCTCGCCGCGAGGTTCCCCGGCGAGCGAGCCGACGATGCCAGCGACGAAATAGACCGCGTGCTCGGCTACGACGACCAGGCAAGCGGCGGCGATGCCGACTTGGAGCAAAACGAAACCGCAGACGGGCGCTGGCGCTACATCGAGCACGAGGGTACTCATACCCGTGTCATGATCCGTTTGCAGCGACAGCTCTACGCCACCCCAGAGGAAGTGCGCATCACGGGCGTGATCTATCTGCCATGGCGACCGGGCGACCCCATCACGAGTCACTTGCTGCGCGAGTTGCCGACAGCGAAGATCGAGGCAGCAATTAACAAGCGCCTCTTCGCCATGAAGCGCGTTGCGACGGTGACCGGCAACAAGATCGTGTTGCCGACTGGCCGCAAGGTCAGCGACAGAGAACTCTTGAAGCCGCTCGGCAACCCGAAGCAGGTGCCCGACTTCTACGAGCTCGTCGCCTTGCAGCACGGCAAGCTCTCGGGCCAGGGTGACGATAACCCCTCAGCAACCATGGCCGAAATCAACGGCGTTGCCCTCAGTACGGCGCAGGGATGGGTCGCCAAGGCCCGCAGCCGAGGGCTACTGCCGCCCGGACGCCGCGGGCGGGCTGGTTGAGGTTCGGTTCGGTCAGTTGCCAAATGAAACCTCATCCGAATGCCAAGCATTCAACGACCCAAGTAACCCGGAGGTTGCCGTACGCTACTGAATTGCCTCCACCCGCGTGCGCTCCCGCACCGGGCTTCCGCCTCGAATCCCCGCTCACGCGGGCCACCTTCTGTTGAGTTCCTGCTCCACCCGTAACCGCACCACCCCGTACCTCGAAGGAGGCGAGGTGGTGTCTGACATCACGTCCACAAGCGTGTGCTCCGCAACACGCGTTATGGGTAGTAGGTGACGAGCACCCCCTTCGAGGTTCCATCCGGATTGAGCAACCACCCCAACCGCTTGGCGGTGCTCATGACGACTGATCGCTCGGCGAGTTGGATGCCAGGAACGAGATCCGTAATGCGCACTTCTTGGGGGAGGATCTCGGAAGTCGATCGCAACCAGAGGCTGAACAGCAGATTTGTCGGGCCTGTAGTCGACATACACAGTCGGAGGTTTCGAAGGGTCGACAGTGCGGCGGCAGCCTCCCCGTGTCGCTCTGCTGGCAGATTGGCATACCAGATGCAGTTCACCGGGTAGCCGAGCCTCGGACCGGCTACTTCACAGCGTGAGGCAAGCGCACCGCTGGCTTTCATGCGGTTGATCTGGCGGCGCACGGTGGCCTTGTGGATACCGGTGGATCGTGAGATTTCAGCCGAACTCGCACGGCCGTTGCGGCTGAGTACCCTAAGTGTCGGCAGGTAGCTCGGCGGGATCTGGCCGGACGGTTGCGGATCGACAGCGCGCAACTCGCCAAGTGCGGCGAGTTGCTGGCGGCTTAGCGAATCCAACCTCCAGTCGTGGCCGGCTCGGTGGATCTTCGTAGCAATCGAGGTGTCAACTCTGAGCACCCCTGGAATGCTGGTGATCTGCGGGAGCACACGTTGAGAGAGTTCGGTCAATGAACTCGTAATGACGGTCAACTCAAGATCCTTATTCCTGGCGGCAATCTCCACCGTTTGTACCTCAGGAATCAGGCACACGGCCTGAATGAACTCATCTCGCTGGGATAACTCGCAGGTGATTTCGAGAAAAGCAAGGAGGAGGCCAGCTCGACTCACGTTCAGGCTTGAGGTTATCCACGCGAGACCCGCCCTGTGGAGTTGTTCCCAGCGGCTCGCCAGTGTGGTGGGATGCGCATTCAGCACCTTCCCCGCGTCGGTCCAGCTGATCTGCGGAGCGACCTGCAACACGTGGATGAGTTCGAGGTCCTGCTCGGTGACAGTCTGTTCGGGCAATTGTTCCAAACCTCGATTCCCCGATCATGAAATGTAGTTTTTCAGTGATTTTCTAACAACTTCGTAATCTCAGCATACTCTCAAACCGAAATGCTGAACAAAGACGATCAGGGGAAATCGGTGCAAATATTTCAAGCCGCGCGGGAACTCAGCGATGAGCTGATTCGTATCCGTCGTGAACTTCATGAGTGTCCCGAGCTGGGTCTTGACCTTCCACGTACTCAGGCCAGGGTGCTTGCCGAGCTTCAGGGGCTGCCGCTTGAAATCACGTTGGGTCGAAACAGTTCTTCGGTGACGGCGGTGATGCGTGGAACAGGGGTGCCGAGCGGCCGAGGCGAAGCCGAAGCTGTGCTCCTGCGCGCAGATATGGATGCGCTTCCGGTCGAGGAGGGGACTGGCCTTCCATTTGCTTCGAAGGCTCCGGGAAGAATGCATGCGTGCGGCCACGATCTGCATGTCGCGATGCTGATCGGTGCGGCGAGACTGCTTTCGGAACGGCGTGACCAGCTCGGCGGCGATGTCGTGTTCATGTTTCAGCCCGGGGAGGAAGGACACAACGGCGCGGGCAAGATGATCGAAGAAGGAGTGCTCGACGCTGCGGGGCCCCGAGTGCGTGCCGCGTACGCGATGCATGTGTTCTCGCATCAACCCTACGGACGTTTCGCCACGATCCCCGGCGTTATCATGTCTGCGTCCGACGGGTTGCTGGTTACAATTCGCGGTCGAGGCGGCCACGGGGCTGAACCTCACAACACTCGGGATCCGATCACCGCGCTGGCCGCGATGGTTTCCGCGCTCCAGACCATGGTGACTCGGCAGTTCGATATCTTCGACCCGGTGATCGTGACCGTCGGCAAGATCCGTGCCGGCGAACAGCGCAATGTCATCCCCGACACCGCCGTACTTGAAGCTACCATCAGGTCGTTCTCGTCGCAGTCTCGCGAGAGACTCCGCCGCGTTATTCCGCAGGTCCTCGAGGGGATAGCCGCGGCGCACGGGTTGGAGGTCGACGTCGACTATCGAGAAGAGTACCCGGTGACGATCAATGCGTCCGAAGAGACGGATTTCGTCGAAGATACAGTGCGGACTCTGTTCGGGGCAGACCGGTTCTTTCAACTCCAGAAGCCAATGAATGGCTCGGAAGACTTCTCGCACGTACTCAACGAGGTGCCCGGCTGCATCGTCGCACTCGGATCGGCCCCCGCGGGAACGAACCCCCGCGAGCAGCCGATGAACCACTCTCCGCGGGCGGTGTTCGATGAAGGCGTGCTGCCAGACGGCGCCGCTCTCTACGCCGCCCTCGCGCTGCGGCGCCTGGAAGGAGGCAGCTCCCGCGGACATCACGAGGAGGACTCGCATCTTGGCGCGATCCTGGAAGCGAGACTCCTCTCGCGCTCGTGACACACACTTCAAAATTGGTTCACACAGAGGAGAAATCATGAAAACCGACATGCTTGAAGATCGGGCCGAGCATCAACGGCCACGCGTGCTCAAGGCCGCTTGGCGTGATCGACCCCCAGGCCTCGACGAATTTCGTGAGGCATTCCGGCTCCATCCGTCTGGCGTCGCCGTCATTACCGGATCAGTGAACGGCCTGCCCGTCGCCATGACGGTGAGCTCGCTCATTTCGGTCAGCGCCGAGCCTCCGTTCGTGATCTTCTCCCTTTCGAAGCAGTCCTACGCGACTCAGCAGTTGATGCAGACCGACAGTGTCATCGCGCATTTACTGAATTCAGATTATAAATGGCTCGCTGAGTTGGGAGCACGAGGGAACGCCGATCGTTTCGAGGACCGTAACTTGTGGCACACGATCCCGAGCGGAGAGCCCGTGTATAGGGGCGTCCCTGCGTGGCTGCGGTTGAGCGTCGTGGACCGCACCGAGGTTGGGAGCGCCATCGTCTGTATCGCCCAGGTGCTCCACATAGAACTCTCTCTCGATGAGGGCGAGCAGTCGCCGCTTGTCTACCACTCTCGAAATTGGCATCGATTGACGGAAGCATCTGTCATCGACGAAACCACCGGCCGTAACGTAAGGGGATAAATACAATGGATCCGTTTGAAAACCTCACCCGCATTCTTGCAACTGGACAGGAGCCGCACCTACTCACGGGCGCTCAGTTCAAGGAATCGCTTCGCGATGGGCGGCGTATCTTCGATGGGCAGGGGAACGCCATCGAAGACGTGACTGAGAATCCTGTAACCGCGCGCGCAGTTGAGACGTATGCGCGGGTCATGGACCTTCAGTACCAGTCCGAGCATCAGGACGTCGTCACCTACGTCGACGCGGACGGGCAGCGGAAGGCGCGCGGTTGGCAGGTTCCGAAGACGCGCGACGATCTGGAGCAAAAGCGGGTTCAGATCGGAGTCACCAACAGCGTAACCCTGGGGGCATTCGGTCGCCCGCCGGAGTACGGCCCCGCGATGGCTCTCGGATTTCTGGGGATCATCGACCGGATCGAGAGAGAAAACGAGGATTTCGCACAGAACGTTCGCAACTTCATCGATGCCTCGGCCAATGTGAACCTGCTGTCCACAGACCTCATCGCCGACGCGCAATCCGACCGTGGGGTTCCCCGCATGGAACGGCCGGGGACTCTACGGGTTGTCGAGGAGACAGACAACCACATAGTTCTCCGAGGATGCAAGGTGGCCGGCAGCAGCGCTCCGAACGCCCACGTTTTCACGCTGTCGACGACCCTGGGTGAGGGGCTCGGGCCCGATGCGGCGATATGGGCTGCTGTCCCGGTGAATACTCCGGGCATCTCGCTGCTAATGCGACCGACGACGGCGCCGGCGAATCTCAACGGTTTCGACCATCCGATCGGGGTCCTCGGTGAAGAATCGGATCAGATGATCTTCTTCGACAATGTGAAGCTTCCTAAGAAGTACGTGTTCAGCCTCGGTAACGAGAAGCTGCTTACCGCGTATTACGATTCCGGTGTCTACGCACTCTGGCACATCATGACGCGGTTGGCGTATCGGGCAGAGCTCTTTGCGGGTGCGGCTCAGGTACTGATCGAAGCGCTCGGAACCGACAAGATTCCCGCGGTACGGCGCACGGTGGCCGACATCGCAACCTACGCGCAGGTGCTGAAGAGCTTCTCGTACGCTGCGGTCGATCGGCATGACGTGTGGAATGGTGTGGCGGTCCCGAACCCTTCCATCGTGTCGGCAGGACGGTACTACTCAATCATGGAGTACGACAACGTTATTTCGAAGCTTCGCGATCTCGCCGGTCAGGGATTGGTTTCGCGCTGGTCGAAGTCGGTGTGGGACAACCCCGAGTTTTCTGAGCGGTTGAGGGCGTACTTGCCAGGCCACAACGTGACCGCCGATGAGAAAAACCTAATCGTAAATTTCGTGTGGGATCTTACTACGAGCCTGAATGCAGGCCGGCTCGGTCTGTTCGAGAAGGTCAATGCGACACCGCCAGCCTTCGTGGCAGAAATTGTGTATCAGTCGGCCGATAGAAGCACGGCGGCGGAGTTTGTGCGCAACTATTTGCACGAGGTGTCGCGCTAATGCATCACGAAGCTGTTACCCAAACGGAAGCGAGAGGAAGAAATGAAGAAAGAACGGATCATGCCGAAGGGGCACTGGGACTGGCCGATCAAGACCCCGTTCTCCCAGGGTTGGCGGCTGTCGGGGGACTATGACTTGATCTTTGTCGGCGGGCAAATCGCCGTCGACGAGAAGTTTGACGTGATCGGCCCGGGAGATATCGAGACGCAGACGCGGATCGTGTTTGAGAATATTCGCAGTGTGCTCCGCGAGGCTGGAGCAGACATGTGTGACATCGTCAAGCTGAACACCTTCTACTGTCACGAAGAGGGAGAAGAAGTAGAGGTTGAGTTCTGGAAGAAGATGACACGGGTGCGGCTAGAGTTTCTCCCGGATCCGGGCCCAGTGGGGACCGCGATTCGTGTCAAGCCTGGGATCGCGGGCATGATGCTTGAGGTCGAAGCCATCGCGGCGGTGCCCCGCGTTGTTCCAGGTGAGCGAGCATGAGTTCGATCACCTGGCCGGACGGTGCCCGTGTGGCCGTTGCTATCACGTTCGATGTCGATTCGGAGAGTTCGCTGCTCGGTGATTTTCCCGACCGCGCCCACCGCTTGGTCGGTACGACATCCTTCATGCGTTACGACTCGGTTGCCTTGCCGCAGATCCTGCAGCTCTACCGCGAGCAGCAGCTCACACAGACGTTCTTCATGCCCGCGTGGACAATGGAGCACTACCCGGAGATGGTCGAGGCCATTCTGGCCGACGGCCACGAGCTCGCGGCCCATGGCTACCTGCACGAGGCTCCGAAGGGTCTGATGCACGTTTAGGTGACATTCAACATGGCTAGTTTCTGCTGGCCTGGAAGGATGAACCTATGCCTCCTCGTTATCCCAAAGAGTTCCGTGACGACGTCGTGAGGATCGCGTTGGATCGTGGTCCGGAGGTCACACTGGCGCAGATCGCGAAAGACTTCGGAATCCACGTCGGCACGCTCGACAAATGGCTCCGAGAAGAACGCGTCGAACAGGGCCAGAAACCCGGCGTCACGCGTTCCGAGAATGCGGAACTTCGTGAGCTACGCAAACGCAACAAGCTCCTCGAACAAGAAGTGGAAGTGCTCCGACGTGCGGCCGCGTATCTGTCCCAGGCGCACCTGCCGGGAAAAGGCTCTACCCGCTCGTGAAAGAGCTCGCCGGCGACGGGATCCCCGTCCAGGTGTCGTGCCGGGTATTGAAGCTCTCACGCCAGCCTTACTATCGGTGGCTGCGTAGTCCAGTCACCGGGCGAGAGCTCGTGCAGGCGTATCGCGCGAACGCGCTCTATGACGCTCATATCGAGGATCCGGAGTTTGGATACCGGTTCCTCGCCGACGAGGCGAAGAGCTTCGGGGAGCCGATGTGTGACCGGACTGCGTGGCGGCTCTGCCGAGACCAGCAGTGGTGGTCAGCATTCGGGAAGAAGAAAGCCCGAGGGAAAGGGAAGAAGCCTGGCCCGCCTGTTCATGACGATCTAGTGCAGCGCGAGTTTGTAGCCGCTGCTCCGAACGAGTTATGGCTTTCGGACATCACCGAGCATTGGACTGGTGAAGGCAAGCTCTACCTGTGCGCGGTGAAAGACGTGTGGTCAAACCGGATCGTCGGATACTCCATCGACTCGCAGATGACGTCCGCGCTTGCGGTGACCGCGTTGAACAACGCCGTGCTTCGTCGCGGTGACGTACGTGGGTGTGTGCTGCACACGGATCGTGGATCTCAGTTCCGAAGCCGGAAACTGCAGCGCGCTCTCACCACTCATGGCATGACCGGTTCGATGGGGCGAGTGGGTGCTGCGGGCGACAACGCGGCGATGGAATCGTTCTTCAGTCTGCTCCAGAAGAACGTCCTGAATCGGGGGACCTGGGCGACTCGTGACGAGCTCCGGTCAGCGATCGTGACCTGGATCGAGCGCACCTATCATCGACGCCGCAGACAAGCACGGTTGGGGCGTTTGACGCCGCTCGAATACGAGACCATCATGAACAAACAGGTCGCACTCGCTGCCTGACCAAACTGTCACCTAAACGCGCATCAGACCCCCGGCCCTGATCCCGGTGCTGTTCGGCATCATCCTTTTCGCCGCCATCGCCGTGCTCGTCATCGCCGAACTCTTGGTGCCGCAGGGTTCTCTGCCGCGTCCGGATCAGTGGGGCAAGCTGACCCGGCAGGCCTTCGAGCGCAACCGCAGATACACGGAACTGCTGCGCATCATCGCGAAGCATCGCCTGTTCACGATCAAGCTTGGTCCCGGCAGCACGCGATCCGCGAGCCAGCACGATGCCGAGGCGCTCGCTCTCAAGCAGGCGCTCGAAGAGGCCGGCGGCGCATTCGTGAAGCTCGGGCAGTTGCTCTCAACCCGACCCGATATTCTGCCACCCGTCTTCGTCGAGGCGCTCGGATCGCTGCAGCAGCAGGTCCCGCCGGCACCGTGGGCGCAGATCGAGCCCGTACTCGAGCAGGCGCTCGGCGTGCACCCGCGCGAAGCTTTCGCCGAGTTCACCGAAACACCGTTCGCGTCGGCGTCGATCGGGCAGGTGCACGATGCCGTGCTGCGCTCAGGCGAGCGCGTCGCCGTGAAAGTGCGCCGGCCCGGTATCGTTCCGCTGGTCGAACGCGACATCGATATCGCCGAACGCCTCGCTCGCAGCCTCGCCCGCTCCAGCGATTGGGCCGAGCGGTTCGGCATCGAACAGCTCGTCGACAGCCTCACCTCGAGCCTGCGCGACGAGCTCGACTATACGCAGGAGGCGGCGAATATCGCGGCGCTCACCGAGGTGCAGACGCAGATTCCCGCTGAGGCGCGCGTGAGGATCCCGCACTACTTCCCCGAATGCAGCAGCGACCAGGTGCTCGTCATGGAGCACATCACGGGAACCACGATTTCGAGCGCGTCGATCAGCAGCCTGAGCATCGAGACCCGCACGGGGCTCGCCCGCCGGCTCCTCGCCGCAACGTTCGCGCAGATCATGGAGGCCGGCGTCTTCCACTCCGATCTTCACCCCGGCAATATCGTCGTCGACGCCGAACACCACCTCGTGCTGCTCGATTTCGGGTCGATCGGGCGCATCGACTCCGATACGCGCAACCGCCTCGGAGACGTGCTCTTCGCATTCTCGCGGCGCGACGCCGGCGCGTTCACCGACGGCCTGCTCTCCTTCGTCGATCTCAGCGATATCGAGGACGAGACGACGCTGCGCCGCAAGATCGCCTCGTTCATGGCGCGTCGCCTGGGCCCGGGCACGCGGCTCGATGCGACCATGTTCGGCGAGGTCGTCGCGATCCTCTCCGACTTCGGCTTGCGGGTTCCCGCGGAGCTCACGGTGCCCTTCCGCACTATCGCTACCGTTGAAGGATCGCTGCGCGCGCTCGATCCGGGTTTCGAATTCATCGAGGAGGCCGGCAGCTACGCACACGCACGGGTGCGTGATGCAGCGCAGCCATCATCGATCGCGCAGGCATTCAGCAATGAGCTGCTCTCGGCGCTGCCGATCGTGAAGCGACTCCCCTCGCGCATCGATCGCGTTACTGGAAACCTCGCTGAAGGCCGGCTCGGGATGAACGTGCGCATCTTCGCCGACTCGCGAGACCGGGGCTTCATGCGCGAACTTATCGACCTCGGCGTCTTCACATTCCTAGCCGGCATCTTCGGCATCATGGCGGCCATGCTGCTCACGAGCAACACCGGACCGCAACTCACCGAGACGCTCACGCTGTTCCAGATCTTCGGCTACCTCTTTCTCGTCGTCGCCGGCATCCTCACCCTGCGCGCGCTCTTCGAGGTGCTGCGCCGCAGGCCGGGCCGGTCACGTTGAGCGAACTCCCCTGAGCCGGCATCGCGGCGGATGCGGCCGGGGCGGACCGCGCGGGTCCCTTAGCGGAAGTTCACGAACTGCAGCGCCACATCCACATCCGCGTCTTTCAGCAGCGCGATGGTGGCCTGCAGGTCGTCACGGCTCTTCGAGCTCACGCGCAGCTCGTCGCCCTGGATCTGGCTCTTCACACCCTTCGGGCCCTCGTCGCGGATCAGCTTGTTCAGCTTCTTCGCCGTGGCCTGGTCGATGCCCTCCTTGAGCTTCGACTCGATGCGGTACTCCTTGCCGCTCGCGAACGGCTCGCCGCTGTCGAGCGCCTTGAGCGAGAGCCCGCGCTTGATGAACTTCGACTGCAGCACGTCGAGCACCGCGTTCGCGCGCTCCTCGGTGTTCGCCTTGATCAGGATCGCCTCGCCCGAGAGTGTCACCTCGGCGCCCACGCCCTTGAAGTCGTAGCGCTGCTCGACCTCCTTGCGCGCCTGATTGACCGCGTTCTCGACCTCCATCGAGTCGATCTTGCTCACCACGTCAAACGAAGAATCAGCCATACCGTCAAGGGTAGACGAAACCGCGGGCCGGCGGGGCGGTCGACCGCCAACGCGCGCCCGTGCGGGCGATCGGGAAGGATCACGGGCCTCGCCGCGTTGCGACAGGTATGAGCGCATCGCACGACCTCACGGCATCCTCCGACTTCGCGGCCGCGCACGCGGCCTGGCACGCGGAGGTCGAGGCCGCGCGCACCGCGCCGTACGGCCCGCTGAGCCCCATCGCCATGCACTGGCTCACGGGCGAACCGCAGGGGTTCACCGAGGTGCCCGGCCGCTGGAGCACGGACCGCGCGGGGAACGTCACGGTCGAGCTCGCCGAGGGCGACGGAGTGACGCTCAACGGCGAGACCCTGAGCGGCAGCCGGCGGCTCGGCCCGCTCACCGGCACGGACTCGCTGATGCTCGCCTGCGGCGAGCGCCGCATCGAACTCGCGGCGCGCTCGGGCGGGGTGATCCTGCGCCCGCGCGATCCCGCATCGCCCGATCGCCTCGGGTACCCGGGCACCGCAACGTTCCCACCGAGCGAGCGCTGGGTGGTCACGGCACGCTTCGTGCCGGCACCGCTCGCGGGCGTCGAGGTCGCCTCGGCAGCGGGCGCGGACAAGACACAGCACTACGACTCGCCCGGCACCGCGGAGTTCGAGCTCGACGGGCAGCCGCTCAGCCTCACGCTCTTCGGGTCCCGCGAGGGCGACGACCTGCGGGTCGTGTTCGCGGATGCGAGCGGGGCCGACCTTACGTTCCCCGCCACCCGCTTCGTCGACGCCGAGCAGACGAGCGACGACACGGTGGTGATCGACTTCAACCGCACCGTGAACCCGCCCTGCGCGTACTCGGCGAGCGCGACCTGCCCGTTCCCGCCGCCCGGCAACCGGCTCCCGGTGCGTATCGAGGCCGGGGAGCTTCGGCCGGGGGCCGCGGTGCCGGTGGGGTGAGGGGCGGGCAACGTCAGCGGCACCATCAGTAGTGCCGGCGCGTATCCTGGCCCTATGTGTGGCAGTTACGGACTCGGCGGGTACCTGACAGATGAGGATCGACCCATCGGGCTCGATCCGCTCGATGAGCGCGAGAACCGCGAGCGGATCGCCGAATGGGTGCGCGACTGGTCGGGCAAGGCGAACACCACCCGCGCGGGGGGCGCGAACCTGAACCCCATCATCATCCCCTCGCGCGGCACGAGCCGGGCGCTCGCGTTCGCCTGGTGGTGGCTGCACATCGACGGCAAGCCGGCGCCGTTCACCGCGTTCAACTCCCGCGACGACGCGCTCGTTACGAAGTGGCACAGCTCATTCCAGCGGCGGGCCCTCCTGCCCGCCACCTGGTACTCCGAGGGTGGCAAGACCTGGCGGCTCCCGGATGACCGCGCCTTCGCGATCGCGGCCATCACCTCACCGCGCGAGCTCGACGACGGCGGCAGCGGCCTGAGCTACAGCATGGTGACGCGCCACGGCGTTGGGGAGGCCGCGTCAGTCGTCTCGGCGCGCGGCGAGTCGCGCATGCCGCTGATCCTGCCGCGCGAGGTGCACGACGCCTGGCTCGACCCCGCACGCTCGGGCGATGCCGACCTCGTCGCGGAGATGCAACAGGCATCGGAAGCGATCTCGCGCGAGGTCACTGCCGAGGGCTCGGCAACGACGGCCCAGGCACCGGGCGCCGCGACGCTTTTCTAGCTGTAGTGTCCAGGGACGTTGTATGACCTGGGCCCCGTGACCTCTTCATAGGAGGGATGTCGGCCACCCACCGGAGAGTCGGTTCGAATCTGTTTGCTGAGCTTCCGCAGTTCAGACGTGGTCCATGGAGAACAAAAGAGGTCGTCAGATGCCCTCGTCGCCACTTTACTGACAAAGGCCCCGACTCCCTAGTGTTTTCTAAGGCAGTCGGAGCCTTCATGCTGGTGGCGGATGAGGGTCTGGGTTCATGACATAGGTCTCAGTTGATAGGTCTCTCATGAGTCGCGACATCGGTCACAGTCGGATGCATGTCAAATGTTCGTGTTGCCGTGTTGATGCTCTCGCTGAGGGTGACACACGGATCGAAGTCGGAGGCGGAGACGATCGGGCTTCTCGACGTCGGCGGCGCGATCTCGGACTGGCGGAAGGTCGAGCGTGCGAATCCCGAGTGGGGGCAGGAGCAGATCGAGGAAGAGCTCAAGAAGATCCGCACCGGCCGTGATGCGAGGTCGGAGGCGCTGCCCGACCCGGCAAGGTTCGATCGTATCGATGACGATCCTGACGAGGCGTAAAGCGAGGGGGTCATCATGGCTGAATCGTGGCCTGGCGGTACCCCCGCCGACCTGATCGACGACATCGGGCATGCGATCGCTGAACGCTACCGCCGCATCGAGGACGCCCTCTTCGAGAGTCTCCGCCGCCACATGGAGCAGGCTCTCGAAGCGCCGGATGATCTGATTCAGCGGTACCGCGCGATCCAGGAGCTTCGCGAACAGGCGGAACGATATGTCAAGGAGCTCCCGTCTCCTGAACTGATGGCGAAACTCGTCACGGAGGAGGCAGCTACCGGCGCGTCGGCTGAGATCTCCCGCATGATGCTTCGGTTCCCTGCGTATGCGGCCCGCGGAGTGCACCAGGTCACGAGGCTCACTCAAGGTGGTGCTCTCGCGGTCGCCGCAGTGGAGCTCGACCTGCGCGACAACCTCCGTGCCCTGAACTCGAGGATCTTGCGCCTGCCGGTTGACGCCTACCAGGCGATGACGTCAGCGATGATCCCGCAACTCTTGACTGGGATCACCACCAGTCAGGCGCTGCACCGACGCATGCTCGACCGATATCTCGCGCAGGGCATCACCGGCTTCACCGACCGGTCGGGGCGGCGGTGGACGATCG
>JAGQTL010000187.1 GCA_020439035.1 Leucobacter sp.
TGCTCGGCCGCGTCGACGACGTGATGAACGTCTCGGGCCACCGGTTGTCGACGGCCGAGATCGAATCCGCGCTCGTCGAGCACCTGGCGGTGGCGGAGGCCGCGGTCGTCGGCGCGGATGACGAGACGACCGGCCAGGCGGTCGTGGCCTTCGTGATCCTGAAGTCGCAGCAGCAGCTCCTCACCGCCGACGATGCGGAGGCCGAGCTGAAGAAGCACGTCGCGGGCGCGATCGGCGCGATCGCCCGGCCGCGCCAGGTGTTCATCGTGGCCGAGCTGCCGAAGACCCGGTCGGGGAAGATCATGCGCCGCCTGCTCAAGGATGCCGCGGAGGGCCGCGAGATCGGCGATACGACGACGCTCGCCGACACCTCGGTGATGCAGCTGATCTCGCAGCGCATGCGAACGGAGAAGTAGGCGGCGCGCCCGCGGACCGCCCCGCGCGGCCCGGCGGCTCATAGGATCGAACCATGCACCGGATCAATCCGTTCCCCGTGCTGCGGGCCGGCTGGCGCGCGATGCGCGTGCGCTGGGCGGCGGCGGCCTGGGTGACCCTCGGCGTCGCCATCGTCATCACACTCGTCGCCAGCCCGCTGATCTCCTGGCTGTTCCGGGAGGCGCTGCGGGCCAACGGCATGATGGGGCTCGATCTGGGCCGGTTGAGCCTCACCGGCGGCATCGGGGTGACGCTGGTGCTGATCCTTGTGATCCTGCTGCTCGCGTTCTGGCTGATCACGTTCCACTTCGCGCTCCTTATCATCATCCTGCAGCGCGCGGTCGCAGGCGCCCCCCTGCACGCGCGATCCGTGTGGCGCGGCATCCTCGGGGTCGCGCGAAAGCTCGTGCGGCCCTCGTCGTTCCCGCTCTTCCTCTACCTCCTCCTCGTGGTGCCGCTCAGCGGCTTCGGCTTCCTCTCCGTGCTCTCACGGGGGATCTCGATCCCCACCTTCATCTCCGACGAGCTCCTGAAGAGCACCGCCGGCACCGCGGTCTGGTACGTGTTCCTCGCCGCACTCGCCTTCGTGAACCTCCGCTTCGCGCTGAGCCTGCCGATCTTCACGCTGACCGACGCGACGGGCGGGCGGGCGATGCGGGAAAGCTGGCGGCTCACCGCCGGCTGGGCCGGCGTGCGGCTCGTGCTCGCCGGACTGATCCTCGTCATCTGTGCCGCCGTCGCGACGGGCGTGCTGGTGGCGGTCGCGATCCTCCCGACGATGCTGAGCGACGCGCTCGCGCCGGCGGCCTCACCGTGGATCGCGGCGTTCAGTCTCGGGATCGCGCAGATGCTCGGCCTGCTCCTCACCTGCACGGTGACCGCGACCCTGGTCGGCATGCTGCTCGCGCTCCTGCGCGAGCGTCGTGCGGCGACCGCCGATGCCGGTTCCGGGAGCGCTGCGGCGGCCGCCCCCGATCCGGCTCCCTCAGACCGCCCGTCGGGCTCCCGCCGCCCGATCACGGTCTTCGCCGGCGTGTGCGCGGTACTCGCGCTCCTCCTCGGGATCGTGCACCTCGACACCATGCGGCAGCTCTCGAGCTACCCCGAGACCCTCGTGTTCGGCCACCGCGGATTCAGCGACGGGGGCGTCGAGAACACGATCGGCGGGCTCGAAGCCGCGCACGGCATCGGCGTCGACTTCGTCGAGATCGATGTGATGCAGACGAAGGACGGCGGCTTCATCGTGATGCACGACGCGTCGCTCGAACGGCTGACCGGCCGAGCCGTCATGGTGAAGGATCTCACCCTCGACGAGGTCACGGCCATGACCGTGCGCGACCAGTTCGGGCATGAGGACACGATCCCCTCGCTCGCCGCCTACGTCACCCGCGCGATCGAGCTCGAGCAGCCGCTGCTGATCGAGATCAAGTTCAGCGGCGCCGAGCGGCCTGACCACGTCGAGCAGCTGGTGCAGGAGCTCGAGTCGCTCGACGGCATGTCGGGCAATATCTTCCACACGCTCGACTACGCGAGCGCCGAGCGGCTCAAGCAGCTGCGGCCCGATGCCACGGTCGGGTACATCCTCTCGTTCGCCGGCGGCGGCGTGCCCGAGACGAGCGCCGACTTCCTCGTGATCGAGGAGCTCTCGGCCACCGTCGCGATGCAGCGCGATGCGCGAGACGCCGGCCTCGGGTTCGTGAGTTGGACCGTGAACGACGAGGAGGGCATGCGCGACCTGCTGCGACGCGGGGCCGACGGGATCATTTCGGATCACCCCGACCTCGTCCTCGCCGCGCGCACCGAGATGCAGGGCGAGCAGGGCCTCGCGGGCGTGCTGCTCGACGCGATGACGCGCTTCGTCGTCGCCTGGTAGGCGCCTGGGAGGCGCTACCGCTCGATTCGCCGTGGGCCTACTGGCCGACCTCGAAGACGAACTCGATCTCGACCGGCGCATCGAGCGGGAGCACGCTCACGCCCACCGCCGAGCGGACGTGGATGCCCGAGTCTCCGAACACCTTGCCGAGGAACACCGAGGCGCCGTTGGCGACCGCGGGCTGCCCGGTGAACGAGGGATCGGAGGCGACGAACGCGGTCACCTTGACCACCTGGGTGATCTTGTCGAGCGAGCCGAGCACGCCCCGGGCCGCGGCCAGGCCGTTGAGCGCGCAGAGCTGTGCGAGCTCGCTCGCGCGCTCGGCCGAGACCTCGGCGCCGACCTTTCCGACCTCGGGCAGCTGGCCGTCGACGAACGGCAGCTGGCCCGCGGTGTAGACGAGATCGCCACGGCGGAGCGCCGGTACATAGGCGGCGACGGGTGCGGCGACATCCGGCACCTCGAAGCCGAGTTCGCGGATGCGGTCTTCGATCACTGGCACGTTCAGGCCTTCTTCCTCTTGAGATATGCGACGTTACCACCGGCGGGGCCTTCGATGATCTGCACGAGCTCCCAACCCTGGGCCCCCCAGTTGTTCAGGATCTGCGCCTCGCTGTGCAGCATCAGCGGAGTCACGAAGTACTCCCATGCCGGCTGGTCCGCTTCGGGGCTCTCGCTCACATCGACTCCTCATGCTCTCACGATCCCGCAGCACGCACGCACCCGGGGCGATGCGACACACGCGCCCCCCGGCCCTGCCTGTGAAGGCACCGGCAGCGGCGGGTTTTGTCAGACGTGTCGCTTACGATTGATTCTATGGCTTCTCCGTCCTCCAAGTCTCAGAAGAGCGCTGTGCGCATCGCAACGCCCCGTAGCGCGGGCGGCGTGCTCGGCGGGTTCATCGGCGCGATCATCATGAGCGTGGTGGCCGGCATCCTCGTCACCGTCGCCGTGACGCCCGTGGTCGCCATGAGCGGCATCGTCGCAAACACGGCGATCGGGATCTTCGAGGATCTCCCCAGCCACCTCAACCCGGGCCAGTTGGCGCAGCCCTCCACCATCTACGCGAAGAAGGGCGACAAGAAGGTCAAGATCGCCGATTTCTACGCGCAGAACCGTGTGATGGTGGGGTGGGACAAGATCCCGCAGTACGTGAAGGATGCGGCGGTAGCGGCCGAGGATCCGCGCTTCTACACCCACGGCGGCGTCGATATTCTCGGCGTGGGCCGCGCGACGCTCGGCGAGCTCAGCGGCAACGAGGCCGGCGGCGCCTCGACCATCACGATGCAGTACGTGCGCAACGTGCAGATCCAGGAGGCGGAGGCGATCACCGATCCCGAGGAGCACGACGCCGCGTACGAAGAGGCCACCAAGCGCTCCGCCGATCGCAAGCTCCGCGAGATGCGCTACGCCATCAGCATCGAGAAGGAGTACTCGAAAGACCAGATCCTGCTCGGGTACCTGAACATCGCGCTCTTCGGCCGCACGGTCTACGGTATCGAGGCAGCGGCCCAGTACTACTACGGCAAGAAGGCGACGGATCTCACCCTGGCCGAGTCGGCGAGCCTCATGGCCATCGTCTACTGGCCCACCCGGATGCAGATCGATATCAAGGACAACATTCCCGCGAACACCGATCGCCGCAACTGGATCCTCGAGCGCATGCTCGACGCGAGCAAGATCACGCAGCAGCAGTACGACGAGGCGGTTGCCACCGAGGTCGTGCCGAAGATCACCCCGCGCTATTCCGGCTGCGCCATGGCCGAGACCAAGAAGTACCGGCTCGGGCACTTCTGCGATTATGTGCAGCGCTACATCGAGAACGACAAAGCCTTCGGCGAAACCGCCGAGGAGCGCAATGCCAAGCTGCTGCGCGGCGGCCTCAAGATCATGACGACGATCGACCTCGACATCCAGCGCGCGGGTGTCGAGTCGATGCGTGCGCACGCCCCCGCGCAATACCCGGGGATCAACCTCGGTGCCGCGAGCGTGAGCGTCAAGGTCGGCACCGGCGCCGTGCTCGCGATGGTGCAGAACCGGCCGTTCTCCGACGACCCGACCTTCTTGAAGAAGAATAAGAAGTACACGAGCGTCAACTACAACACCGACTACGAGTACGGCGGTTCGAACGGCTTCCAGGTCGGCTCGACCTTCAAGCCGATCACGCTCGCCGAGTGGCTGCGCACCGGGCACTCGGTGCGCGAGATCGTGAACGTGAACGGTCGCACCGTGCCGCTCGAGAGCTTCCGGGCCTCGTGCCTCGGCGGGGTCTACGGCAGCGGACCCTTCAAGTTCTCGAACGATAACCTCGGGGTTCGCGGCAGTCAGACCGTGCTGACGGGCATCGCGCAGTCGCTCAACGGCGCCGTGGTGTCGATGCAGCAGAAGCTCGACCTCTGCGACACCATCAAGATGGCGCAGGATCTCGGCATCCATCGCGCATCGGACCAGCCGGTCTGGACGAAGGCCGACTACAAGTCCAAAGAGATCGGCAAGTCGATGATCGGAAAGATCAAGAACCCCACGCTGAACGGAAATCCGCGTGACCTGACCATGGTGCCGTCGAACGTCTACGCCGGCGTCGACGAGATCGCGCCGATCACGATGGCCTCGGCCTTCGCTGCCTTCGCCGGTGGCGGCAAGGTGTGCACCCCGGTGCCGATCGCCAGCATCACCGACCACCAGGGCGAGAACGTGGAGTTCACGAAGAGCAAGTGCCGCAACGCGATCTCGAAGGACGTGGCGGCCGGTGTCGCCTACGTGCTGAAGTTCGCGGTCGAGAACGTCGGCTTCGTGGGCCACGCGCGATCCTCGATGGGTATCCCGCACCTCGCGAAGACGGGTACCACCGACGACACGCTCGACAACTGGACGGTCGGGGCGAGCACCAAGGTGGCGACGGCCACCTGGCTCGGCAACGCCGGCCCCTACTGCTACACGAAGAGCGATTGTCGACGCGTGTCGACGTACGCCGTCGGCGGAGGGTACAACGGCCTCATGGCTGCCGACCAGTTCATCTGGCCCGCCATGATGAACGTCGCCGACCGGAAGTACGGCGGCGACGCCTTCCCCGAGCCCTCGTCGGATGCGCTCAAGCAGACGATGGCCATGGTGCCGGACGTGCGCGGAATGAGCTTCGACGAAGCCAAGCGGGTTCTCGAGGCCGCGGGCTTCAGCGTCGAGGACGGCGGTAGGACGAACTCCGAACTCCCCGAGGGGCAGGTCGCGGAGACGAACCCCGCGGGCGGCAGCACGGTCCCGGCTGGCAGCATGATCGTGATCCAGCGCAGCAACGGCAAGCTGAGCCCGCTGCCCAATGTGGTCGGCCTGGGCTACGCCGAGGCGGTGAGCACGCTGCAGGGCGCGGGCTTCGGTTCGATCGATGCCCAGTGCGTCCAAGGCGGGTCGGGGGGCAGTGACCCGTCGACGCCGTCGAGCCCGCAGGCCGGCGATGTCGTGAAGTCCATGAGCCCGGGAGCCGGGAAGAACGTCAAACGCAGCCAGACGGTCACGCTCGCCGTCGCGTGCACATGAGCCGGGTGGCACGAGCGGCGGGCACCGCGGCCGTCGGCGCGCTCCTCTGGGGCACGCTCGTCGAACCGCGGCTGTTCACGCTGCGGCGGCACGATGTCCCCGTGCTCCCGCCGCGCGCCGCCCCCATCCGTGTGCTGCAGCTGAGCGACCTCCACCTCGCGCCCTGGCAGCATCGCAAGATCGACTGGCTGCGCCGGCTCGCAGAACTCCGCCCCGACCTGCTCGTGCTCACGGGCGACCTGCTCGGCCACACCGAGGCTCGCACGGCGCTGCTGCGCGCCTTGCGCCCCCTCGTGCAGTCGGGGGTGCCCGGTGTCTTCGTGCACGGCTCGAACGACTACTACGGGCCGATCCCGAAGAACCCGCTGAAGTACCTCCGCGCGCCCAGCCGGCTCGCCACCCGGCAGCCCGACATCGATAACGCGGCGCTCACGGCGGGCCTCACCGACCTGGGGCTGGTGAACCTGAACAACGCGTCCACCCGCATGGAGCTCCGCGGAACCGCCCTCGAACTCTTCGGGCTCGGGGATCCGCACATCCGCTACGACGACCCCTCGCGCATGCGCGCCTCGCTCGGAGAGCTGCGCGCCGCCGACCCGCAGCCCGAGCGCAACGAACCGGTGCGCCTCGGCGTCGTCCACGCACCCTACCGGGCGTCCCTCGACGTGCTGCTCGACGAGCAGGCCGACCTCATCCTCGCCGGACACACCCACGGGGGCCAGGTGCGCGTACCGGGCCTCGGCGCGCTCACCTCCAACTGCGACCTCCCCGTGCGGCAGGCGCGCGGGCTCAGCGCATGGTACGACGCCGAGCGTGCCGCCTACCTGAACGTGAGCGCCGGCCTCGGGGCATCGATCTTCGCGCCGGTGCGCTTCGCCTGCCGCCCCGAGGCGAGCCTGCTCACACTCGTCCGGGCCGCTTAGGGCATCGGGCGGGCCGGGCCTCCGCGACGGCTGCCGCTATGCGGCGGCGCTGAGCTTCTCCGCAACCAGTTCGGCGATCTGCACGGCGTTCAGAGCCGCGCCCTTGCGCAGGTTGTCGTTCGAGACGAACAGCACGAGGCCGCGGCCTTCGGGCGCCGACTGGTCCGCGCGGATGCGGCCGACGTACGAGGGGTCGCGCCCGGCCGCCTCGAGCGGCGTCGGCACGTCGCTGAGTTCAACGCCGGGGGCCGCCGCCAGCACCTCTCGGGCGCGATCGGGCGAGATCGGCCGGTCGAATTCGGCGTGAATCGAGAGCGAGTGGCCGGTGAACACCGGCACGCGCACGCAGGTGCCAGCGACCCGCAGGTCGGGAAGCTCGAGGATCTTCCGGCTCTCGTTGCGCAGCTTCTTCTCCTCGTCGGTTTCACCCTCGCCATCCTCGACGATCGCGCCGGCGAGCGGCAGCACATCGAACGCGATGGGCTTCGCGTAGACGGTCGGCTCGGGCATCGTCACCGCGCTGCCGTCGTGCACGAGGCCTTCGATGCCGCCGGCCTCGACCGCGGCGGTCACCTGGCCGGCGAGCTCGCGCGCGCCCGCGAGCCCCGAGCCCGAGACGGCCTGGAACGTGGTGACGACAAGGCGTTCGAGACCGGCCTCCGAATCGAGGGCTTTCATCACCGGCATCGCGGCCATCGTCGTGCAGTTCGGGTT
>JAGQTL010000188.1 GCA_020439035.1 Leucobacter sp.
CCGAGGTGCTGCGCAACATGATCTATGCGGAGTCCGCGGCGCTGCACGACCTGGCGTTCGTGGTGCTCGACGAGGTGCACTACCTCGGGGATCGCTGGCGAGGAGCGGTCTGGGAGGAGATCATCCTCCACCTGCCCGCCGAGGTGCGGCTCGTCTCGCTCTCGGCGACGGTGTCGAACGCCGAGGAGTTCGGCGATTGGATGCACGCGGTCCGCGGAGACACGGATGTGATCCTCTCGGAGACGAGGCCCGTGCCGCTCTACCAGCATGTGCTCACCGACACGGAACTCGCGCCCCTCTACATCGATGACGCCGGCGAACTGGCGGCGCGCGGCAGGCTGAACCCCGACTTGCTCCGGCTCGACCGGCGCGGGAGCGGTGGACGAGGCGGTTCGGGCAGGGCGCGGGAGCGCTCTCGCGGTCGTGCTCCGGTGCGACGGCGGCGCATCGGGCACGCCGACATCGCGCGGGCGCTCGACGAGACGGAGCTCCTGCCGGGCATCGTCTTCGTGTTCAGCCGCAACGGGTGCGATCAGGCGGTTCGCCGCTGCCTCCAAGCCGGCATCCGGCTCACGACGCGCGGCGAGCGCGACGAGATCCGCCGCGTCGCGCACGCGGCACTCTCGGGGCTCGATGACGATGACGCGCGGGCGCTCGGCGTCCACGAGTGGATCGCCGGCCTGGAGCACGGCGTCGCAGCTCACCACGCCGGCCTGCTCCCGCAGTTCAAATCCCTGGTCGAGCAGTTGTTCCAGCGCCGGCTCGTCAAGCTCGTCTTCGCGACCGAGACGCTCGCACTCGGGATCAACATGCCGGCGCGTTCCGTAACGATTGAGCGCCTCGACAAGTTCAACGGCGACGAGCGGCTGCCGCTGACATCGGGTGAGTACACGCAGCTCACGGGGCGCGCGGGGAGACGCGGGATCGACCACGAGGGCCACGCCATCGTCGTGTGGAACGACGGCATGGATCTCGAGGCGCTCGCGCACCTCGCGTCCGCGCGGTCGTTCCCCGTGCGCTCGAGTTTCCGGCCGACGCCGAATATGGCGGTGAACCTGCTGCAACGACTCTCGTTCGCCCGGGCTCGCGACACGCTCGAACTCTCGTTCGCGCAGTTCCAGGCCGACCGCGCGGTGGTCGAGCAGGCGCGAGAGCTGCGCGGCGAGCAGGAGTCGCTCGCCGGATACGAGCAGGCTGCTCGCCGCGCGAACGGCGCCGAGCGCAAGCGCTGGGAGGGTCGGGCGCGGCGGCTTCGCCGCGACATGGAGCGACGTCGCCGCCGCATCGAGTCGCGCACCGGCACGATCGCGCGAACATTCGAACGGGTCGTCGCGATGCTCACTGAACTCGGCTATCTCGACGCCGCGACCGCGGTGACGCCCGAAGGGGCGCTCCTGTGCCGGATCTACGGCGAGCGCGACCTGCTCGTCGCGGAATGCCTGCGCCGCGCGGCGTGGCGTGGGCTCGATGCCGCGGGGTTCGCCGGGATCTGCTGCGCGCTCTCGTACGAGCCGCGCCGCGACGACGAGCCCGAGGGGCGCTGGCCGGGCGGTGCGTTCGGCTCGGCCTTCGAGCGGACGCTCGACATCTGGGACGAGCTCGACCAGTTGGGGCAGGCGCATCGCCTGCCGGCGGCCGAGCCGCCGCATGCGGGGCTTGCGAGCACGATGCACGGCTGGGCGAACGGGTGGTCGCTGACGCGCACGCTGGAGCACGGGAACGTCGGTGCCGGGGACTTCGTGCGCTGGGCCAAGCAGTGCATCGACCTGCTGGACCAGATCGCTCAGGCCGCCGAGCGCGTGCGCGGCCCGTCGGAAGACGGCGCGGCCCCGGGCGGTGGCGCCGGCGGCCTCGATCTCGAGCATCTCGCGATGGTCGGTCAGCTCGCGCGCGAGGCGAAGCGTCGCGTGCGCCGCGGCATCGTCGAAGCGGCGAGCACCTCATGAGCGCGATCCGGCGCCTTCCCTGGTGGGCATCGCTCCCGGTCGCCGCGCTCGGCGGGCTCGCGCTCGATGCGGCCACCCCCACGACGGCATGGTGGCCGATGTCGTTCGTGGGCGCGGCACTGATCCTCGCGTCCGTCTGGCACCAGCGCACGGGGCTCGGGGCGCTTGCCGGTGCGCTTGCCGGCGCGCTCTTCTGGATGCCCCAGATCTCCTGGCTGACGCTGTATCTCGGGCCGGTGCCGTGGCTCGGCCTGAGCGGGGTGATGATCGCGTGGTTCGCGCTGTTCGGCCTCGCGGCAGCGCTCGCGACGCGCGGACTCGCGCTGATCGGCCTGCCGCGCTGGGCGCTCGTCGCGGTGCAGTCGCTGGCGGTCACCGGCGTGTGGGTGCTGCGCGAACAGCTCCAGAGCACGTGGCCGTACGGCGGCTTCGCCTGGGGCAGGATCGCCCACGCGCAGGCAGAGGGACCGCTCGTGCATCTCGTGTCCTGGCTCGGATTCACCGGCCTCTCCGCGGTGCTCGTCCTCGCCTGCGCGGTGCCGGTCGCGTGCGCCGCCGGTGCCGCCGGTGCCGC
>JAGQTL010000189.1 GCA_020439035.1 Leucobacter sp.
AGCGGCATCATGATCGCGGTGCCGCCCGCCTGCACCACCCTGCCGACGAGCAGCACGCCGAACCCCGGCGCCAGCGCCGAGACGAGCGTGCCCGTCGTGAAGAGGCTCATGGCCGTGATGAACAGGGGTCGCGTGCGCACGCGCTGGATCAGCATGCCGGTGATCGGGATCACCACGCTCATCGTGAGCAGGAACACGGTCGTGAGCCACTGCCCGGCCGCGGCGGAAATGCGGAGATCCTCCATGAGCCGCGGCAGCGCGACCCCCATGACCGTCTCGTTCAGGATCACCACGAAGGCGCTGATCAGCAGCAGCCAGATAGCGAGTTGCTCGCGCGGGCCGAACGGCGTCTCGGTGTCAGGCATCGCCGCCAAGCCTATAGTGTGCGTCGCCTCGAGCACCGCACCGCCGAGCACTCCGGCCGTGCCGCGCATCGGCACGCCCCGCGTCCGCATTTTCCCTGGCGGATCAATCATTTGCCGCAGAATGTTTCACTCTATGTCGATCCAACCGAAGAAACATCGCAATACCCGCGTCGTTTCCCTAGGCTGGTGCGGTGACTCAACCCCGCACCGAAGCCACTGTTCCCTCCCCTTCGCCGGCGAATCGCCTCGACGCTCTCCCCTTCACGCGCAAGCTCGGGCGCGTGCTCACGGGCTCGGGCGTCGGCTGGGCGCTCGATGCCATGGATGTCGGGCTCATCTCGTTCATCATCGCGGCGCTCACCCAGCACTGGGGCATCACGAAGGGCGAAGGCGGCCTCATCGCGTCGGTCGGCTTCGTCGGCATGGCGATCGGCGCGAGCCTCGGCGGCCTGCTGGCCGACCGCATCGGCCGCCGACAGGTGTTCGCGCTCACGCTCCTCGTCTACGGCCTGGCGACCGGAGCCAGCGCGCTCGTGGGCGGCATCGCCCTGCTGCTCGTGCTGCGATTCTTCGTCGGCCTCGGTCTCGGCGCCGAGCTCCCGGTCGCCTCGACCTACGTGAGCGAGCTCGCGCCCGCCAGGATCCGCGGGCGGCTGATCGTGATCCTCGAAGCCTTCTGGGCCATCGGGTGGACGGCCTCGGCGCTGATCGGCTACTTCATCGTGCCGATCTCGGCCGACGGCTGGCGCTGGGCCTTCGCGCTCGGCGCGATCCCGGCGGTCTACGCGATCATCGTGCGCTGGGGCCTGCCCGAGTCACCGCGCTGGCTGCTCGGGCGGGGCCGCGTCGACGAGGCCGAGCGGATCATCCGCGACTTCGAGAAGTCCGCGGGGATCACGGCCGCGGATCCGGCCCCGGCGGCGCCCACACCCACGCCCACGGCCGAAGCCGCATCCGCATCCGCATCCGCATCCGAACCCGAAGCCGCCTCCGAAACCGCCTCCGCGGCGGCCTCCCCAGTCTCCGAGGGCGCGTCGCCGGTCGCCCGGACCACCGGCCAGCGCCTGGCCGCGCTGTGGTCGCGCGAGTTCCGCACGCGCACGATCTCGGCCTGGCTCGTCTGGTTCTGCGTGAACTTCGCCTACTACGGCGCCTTCATCTGGATCCCGAGCATCCTCGTCGACGCGGGCTTCGGGCTCGTGCGATCCTTCGGCTTCACCCTCATCATCACCCTGGCGCAGCTGCCCGGCTACGCGGTCGCCGCCTGGCTGATCGAGAAGTGGGGCCGGCGGCTCACGCTGTCCGTATTCCTCGCCGGCTCGGCGGCCTCGGCCATCGTGTTCGGCACCGTGCACACCGAGGGCGCGATCATCGCCGCCGGCATGGCGCTCTCGTTCTTCAACCTCGGTGCCTGGGGCGCGGTCTACGCGGTGACGCCAGAGATCTACCCGACGTCGCTGCGCGCGACCGGGGCGGGTTGGGCGGCCGGCGTCGGCCGGATCGCCTCGATCATCGCGCCGATCCTCACGCCAGCGATGCTCCTGAGTGGCGGCGCAGCGCTCGCGTTCACCGTGTTCGCAGCGTTCTTCGTCGTGGCGGCCGTGGCCGCGTGGGGGCTGGTGGATCGCGGCGGGCGCTCCCTCGACGACCGCTGATACCGCTGGTACCGCTGATCAGGCCCAGTGCCGTTCGATCAGGCCCAGAGGCGTTCGATCGGGATCGGCTCGCCGAGGATCCGCTCGGCGGCGCGATGACCCGAGAGCAGCGCCGCGGTCACGGTCGCGGGGTCTTCTTGCCACGTCGCCTCGCCGGCCAGGTGGAGCACGGCGTCGCCCGCTCCCGATCCACCGATCGGTGTCGCGAGGCGTTCGTGATCCTCGGGCACAGACCCGACCGTCATGTACGCGTACGAGCCGCGGGCGTACGGGTCGTCCTGCCAGCGCGTGACGCGCACGTGGTCGGGATCGGGGATGCGGTCGCCGAAGATCTCGCGCAGGGCGGCCATCACGGAGGCGGAAATGCGCTCGTCGCTCCAGTCACGGGTCTCTTTCGCGCAGGATCCGGCGGCGAAGGTCAGCAGGGTCGGCGTGCCGTGCAGCGGGGTGAGGTCGTACCAGGAATGCCACCACGAGGCCGCCTCGCCCTGGCGCCGGATCGCATACACGCCGTCGTCCCAGAACTTCTCGGGGAAACGGAGGAAGACCTTCTCGAACGCGTTCATCTCCAGGCGTTCGAGCGCGCCCGCGACCGGCTCGGGCAGCGCCGGATCGATAGCGAGGTCGCCGGCGCGCAGCACACCGACCGGCACGGTGATCACCGCGCGGTCGGCCGTCAGGGTCGTCGGCTCGGCCGGGGCGCCCGAGTCCGCGGGCTCCCGCCGCGCCGACGATTCCGCACCCGGTCGCACCCGCACGACATCGACTTCCACCCCGGTGTCCGACCATCGCACGCGCGTCGCCGCCCGCTCGAGCCGCACATCGAGCCCCTCGGCCAGGCGCAGCGGCAGCCGATCGTAGCCCTCGGGGAACACCACCTCGTCCCCGTCGATGGCGTCGTCGTCGAGCCCGTGGGCGTCGAGATCCTCCGCGTCCGCCCCGTACTGCTCCTCGCTGCGGTGCCGCGCGAACTCGCGCACCCGCTCGGCTCGCGCGGGATCCCACGCCTGCGTCGCGAGCGCCGCGTCGATCGCCGCGGCGTACGAGGTCGCGGGCGCGGACGCGGCGATCACCTCGGTAAGCCGCTCGTCGAACGCCGCGACGTCGGCGATGAAGCCCGCGGCCTCCGCGCCGTCGAGGCGCGCGCCGTCCACGCCGTAGTAGGCGATCGGCCGGCCCCCGGCCTGGTAGCTGCCGACGGTGAACTCGACCATCGGCATGCCGAAGGCCGCGGCCGCGGCGTGCACGGCGCTCCCCTCGATCCCGTGGATCCACGATCCGCCGATGTCGGTCACCCGGCCGCCCTCGCGCTCGGTGTGCAGGCGCCCGCCGATCCGCTCGCGCGCCTCGATCACCACGACCCGTTTGCCGGCGCGAGCCAGGAGGCGCGCTGCCGCGAGCCCGCTCACCCCCGCTCCGACCACGATGACGTCGAACCGGTCTCCGGCGGGCGGGGTCTGCTGCGCTGCGTTCATCCCTGCATTATTCCGCACCCACCCGCGTAACGATATCGCCACGACTTCGCGGATCGGGAGGGCTTTCGCAGCATGGCTCGCCTACCGTGAGCGCATGAGAACTCGACTTCTTCTTTCGGCGGCCGCCGCGTTGCTCGTGCTCCCGCTCGCCGCCTGCGGCGCGTCGGCCGGCCTTCCCGTTCGCGACGCGGGGGGCGGGGCGCAGCAATACGCCGGCGACGACATGGCGGTCGAATCGATGGCGGCCACGGACTCGGCAGCGCCGATGGCCGACGGCACCGCCGACCGATCCATCATCCAGACGGGCGATCTCTCGATCACCGTGACCGATCCGACTGCCGCGGCGAAGCGGGTGGCCGAGATCGCCGCCGAGCTGGGCGGCTACGTCGAGTCGCAGAAGATCGACCACGGCGGCGACGGCGCGGTGGCCGCCGCCTGGCTGCAGTTGCGCGTACCCGCGGAGCGCCTCGACACGGCCTTCGCCCGCCTCGGCGAGCTCGGCGAGGTCGTGTCGCAGAGTCGATCGGCGAGTGACGTCACCGCGGAGCACGTCGACCTGCAGGCGCGCGTCGCGGCGCTCGAGACGTCGGTCGAGCGGCTGACCAAGCTCATGGGGGGTGCGGCGAGCACGAGCGAGCTGATCGAGGCGGAGGCCGCGCTCTCGGAGAGGCAGCAGGAGCTCGACGGTCTGCGCGCGCAGCTGAAGTCGCTCGAGGGGCAGGTCGCGCAGTCGAGCCTCGGCGTGAGCCTGCACACGAGGACGGCCCTGCCCGGCGGACCGGTCGATTTCTGGGGCGGACTCGGGGCGGGCTGGGATTCGCTCATCGCGGCGGCGGCCGGCGGCCTCGTACTGCTCGGCATCCTGCTGCCGTGGCTCATCGTGCTCGGGGTGCTCGCCTTTGCCATCGTCTGGATCGTGAGGGCGAGCGGGCGGCGGAAGCGCGCACGGCTCGCTGCCGCGCCGGCCCCGGGGCAGGCGCCGGTTCCCGTGCCGGGCGCTGTGCCGGGCGCTGTGCCCGGCGCCGTGCCGGGTGCTGTGCCGGGCGCAGGCGCGTACCCGACCCCGGGCGCGGGCCCGGCGCCGGGCGATCAGGTGTGAACCGGCCCGCGCGCGGCCGCGCGGCGTAGGCTGAGCGCATGGCCAGATATCGCACCGAGGCGGAAGCACTCGAAGACGGCTACCGGGTCGAGCACCGGCCCGAGCACCACGATTTCGCCGTTCTCCACGGGGAACGGGTGGTCGGCATCGCGCACTACACGCTCCGCGACGCCCCGAGCGGCGGCACAATCGACTTCGACCACACCGAGGTCGTGCGGGAGTTGCGCGGCACCGGGCTCTCCGAGGTGCTCGCCAACCGGGCGCTGACCGACGAGGTCGTGCACGGTCGCCGTGTGCGGGCGTCGTGCTGGTTCATTGACGAATACCTCGCCAAGCACCCCGAACTGCTCGGAGGCACGGCCGAGGACTGACCGGCGGCACTGACCAGCAGCACTGACCGGCAGCACTGACCGGCGGCATCGCGCCTATTTCGCGCGCTTCCCCGCGCGCGACTTCGGCTTACCCGCGGCACCGGCAGCACCCGAAGCGCCCGCAGCACCCCCAACACCCGAAGCGCCCGTGGCACCCGCGTGATCGCTCATCAATTCAGCGAGGTCGCGCTCGATGAAGAGCTGGATCCGCGCGTCGCGCGCGCGCTGATACTCGGGGCTCTCGCCGCCCGAATAGTACGGGTGCATGGCGCGCTCCTTCAGCGAGTCGCCGATCTCATCCCACGCCGCGCTTCGCGCGCGCTCGGCAGTGCGCTGGAGGTAGTCGGTGTCCTCGGCCCGGCGCCGAAGCTCCTCCGCCACCCCCTCGTACACCTCCTGGCGGTGACGCAGGGTGCGGTTGTCGCTGTCGCCGAACTCCGACTCCCGCCAGGCGCTGCGGCCCGTGCTGCGGATCTCGCTGCGCACCCGTTCGATATGCCGGGCATCCCGCTCGCGCTCCTCCGCCAGCTCCGCGAGCGTCTCCCGCACCATGTCGACGATCTGCTGCTCGTCGTAGTCGATCTTGCGCTTGAGCGCGTTCATGATGATGGCGTTCTTCACCTGCATGCGGGCCGCCACGTCGGCGACGAGCAGCCCCTGCTCGACGATCTCCTCGACCGGCGCGAGCTCGCGCTTGGGCAGGGTGCGGCGCACGCGCGTTTTCGCACGCGGTTTGCGCTTCCACCACCCGAACGCCACGGCTCCCCCTCCCGATTCACCGGTATGCCGTTCTAGTATCGCGCATGCACGGGCCGCAGCACCGTGCGCGTGGCGATTGTTCTCCGGCCCGCTCGCGGTGCGGGCCGTGCCACACTGGGAACGTGGAGATACGCATCAAGCGGGTCTACGAACCCGCAGAGGCAGCGGACGGAACGCGCGTGCTGGTCGACCGACTGTGGCCGCGCGGGGTCTCGAAAGCGGCCGCACGGCTCGATCGCTGGGAGAAGGAGGTGGCTCCGAGCGCCGAACTGCGCACGTCGTGGCACGCGGATCCCGAGGCGCACGATCCCGCGCACTTCCGGGCGTTCGCACGGGCCTACCGGGCGGAGCTCGAAGCCGGCCCCGCGCACGAGGCGCTGGTGGATCTCGCGGGTCTCGCGCGCGACTCGAGCACGCTCACCCTGCTCTACGCGGTGAAGGATGAGCGCCTGAGCCACGCCCCCATCCTGCGCGACGCGCTGCTCGAACTGCTGGGGTCGTAGCTCTCAGCCGCGAAGCTCGGCGCGCAGGATGCCGCGTAGCACTCCGAGCGCCACGTCGAACTCGGCGTCGTCGCTGCCCCCGCCGGTGCCGATCACGAGCCCGAAGAGCTCGGAGGCGCGGCGATGGCGCTGCCAGTAGTCGCTGAGCGCCACCGCGCCGAGGCCGGCTGACGATGCCGCGGCGAGCACGCGCTGTTCGCGAGCGGCGAGGTCCGCGGCCGCGGCGTCGAACTGCAGCACCGCGTGCAGCCCGCCGCTCATCGGGCGCACGCGCACCCTCGGTAGCCCGAGCAGGCGCTCGACCACGAGCTCGCGACGGGCGGCATAGCGCCGCCGCATCCGCGCCGTATGCCGGCGCAGCTCCCCGCTGCGCAAGTATGCGGCGAGCGCGGTCTGCACGACCGCGGGGACGGCCCCGCCGAGGTCGGCGCGCACCGGCTCGATCACGCCGCGCAGTCTGCCCGGCGCGAGCAGGAAGCCGGCCGAGAGCGCGGGCGATACCGTCTTCGAGAACGTGCCGAGCAGCACGACGGAACCGTCACCGGGATCGTCGAGCGCGGCGAGCGTCGGCAACGGGCTTCCCAGGTGGCGCAGCTCGGAATCGTAGTCGTCCTCGATGATGAGCGCGCCGGTGCGACGGGCCCAGTCGAGCAGTTCGCGCCGACGCGCGATCGGCAGCGACCCCCCGAGGGGGTACTGATGGCTCGGGGTGACGATCACGGCGTCGAGCAGGCCGTCCGGAAGCGCCGAGGTGTCCAGGCCGTCGGCGTCGACCGGCAGTGCCACGATCTGCGCCCCGTGCCGGGTCGCGATGCGTCGCAGCGACGGGTAGCCGGGATCCTCCACGCCCACGGTGAGCCGCCGGCCCTCCGTCGTGCCGAGCGCCGTGAGGAGCAGGCCGAGCCCCTCCCTCGTGCCGGCGGTCACGAGCACATCGGCGGCCGCACGGGCGGTGCCGCGCATGCGGCGCAGATGCTCGGCGATCTCCTCGCGCAGTGCGGGATCGCCGAGCGCCGGCGCCTCG
>JAGQTL010000190.1 GCA_020439035.1 Leucobacter sp.
CGACCCGCGGATTAAAAGTCCGATGCTCTGCCAGCTGAGCTACAGGCCCGCGACTAATCTACCGTGTTCGGATCGGTGTTCGCTCCACTGCGCAGGCGGCCGTCGCAGTAGACTCGCCTCGCCGGTGCCCCGTTGGGCAGCGACCAGCCGATCCCGAATCGAGACGACCGAAGGGGGCGCCGCATGACACGCACATATCAGCGCCCCGTGCTGCAACCGACGGCTGCCTTCGACTGGATCATCGGAGCGGGAGACCCAGGCGCCGCGCACCGTCTCGCGCAGGAAACGTCGTGGGCGCTGTTGAACCGGGTGCGCGGCGCATCGAACGCGGGCGCTGCCGATCCCGAGATCGTCGAGCGCGTCGTGCGTCTCGCAGCGGGCTCTGGCATCGACGATATCGCCGAGCTCTGGGCCGGTGCGGGGGCGCACTCGCTCGCCGGGCAGCTGTGGCGCATCTACCTGATCCATCGCGTCGCGGAGGGCGACCCGGAGGGCGCGGCCGAACTGTTCCGCATCGGGCAGCGCACGGCACCGACGATCCATCCGGTCGTGGCGGGTGCCGCCGAGCCGACCGGGCCGGAGTCGATCGCCGCGCTGTGCGATGCGATCCTGCGTGGTGTGTTCACGGGCGATCTCTCGATCGCGCTCGAACGCGCTTCGAGCTACTGCCGCATCATGTCGCTCGGCGCGGCCACGCTCGCCGATGAGCGTGATCTCGTCGATGAGGCGCACGCGGCGCAGCTGACGACGCGGGCGTTGCGCTACGCGGCATTCGCCGACGAACTGCACGCCGGCGCCGCGCGCTGGCGTGACGGCACGCTCGACTAGCAGCGTGAGCGGGCGGCTGACCTGCGGACGAGACCTCGCTACAATGGAACCGCCGGGCCGCAGTAACCCCGGGCTCCAATATCAGCCGCTTCGAGCGGCCTTCCGCCGAGAGGCGTTCTGCGGCCCGGTTCAACGCAAGGTGCCGGATCGGTCGGCGGAGGAGCAACGATGACCTTCAACGATGACGCGCGCATCGACACGAGCAAGGTGCAGCGACGCAAGGGCGGCCGGGCCGCGGCGATCGGCGGCGGCAGCGTCATCGGCGTCCTCGTGCTCTATTTCGCGTCGTCGCTGCTTGGCGTCGACCTCACCCCGCTCGCCGGGGTGTTCGACGGCGGCTCGCAGCCCGGTTCGAGCAGCGAGCAGACGGCTGACCTGAGCCACTGCTCGACGGGTGCTGCCGCGAACCAGAGCGATGAGTGCCGTATGGTCGCGGCGACCGACTCGATCGACACGTATTGGGAGGACCAGGTGCGCGGCTATCGCTCGCCGGGGATGATCCTCTACGACGGCTCGACGAGTTCGGCCTGCGGCACCGCCTCGAACGCCGTCGGCCCCTTCTACTGCCCGTCGGACGAGTCGATCTACATCGACACCACGTTCTACGACACACTGCGCAACGACTTCGGTGCGAGCGCGGGATCGCTCGCCCAGATGTACGTGCTCGCGCACGAGTGGGGGCACCACATCTCGAACCTCACGGGCGTGCTCGGTCAGGTCGGCAACGACAGCGGAGCGGCCTCGGGCTCGGTGCGACTCGAACTGCAGGCGGACTGCTACGCCGGGGCCTGGGTGGGTGCGGCGACGACGATCAAGGATGCCGACGGCCGCGTGTTCCTCGAGCCGATCTCGAAGGCCGAGATCGCCGATGCGCTCGACGCCGCGGCTGCCGTCGGCGACGACAACATCCAGCAGAGCGCGGGGCAGCGCGTCAACCCGGACGGCTTCACGCACGGCACCTCGGAGCAGCGACAGCGCTGGTTCGTAGAGGGGTACCAGAACGGCCCGATGAGCTGCGACACGTTCAGCGTTTCGGCCAGCAAGCTGTAGGGTCGGCGCTCGGCCGCCGTGCATCCGCGCGGGGTGCTCGAGCTACGCCGCGCGCGGCGCTCGGTGGGTGATCTGCGGCAGGTTCGTGGGAATCGTGTGGAATCGCTGACGGTGTGCAGATCGCTGACGGGGGGTCTGTGGGCGACCCGCATCGCGGCACGTGCGCTGGGAGTCCGGCGTGCTTGAGGGTCCGGCGCGCTGAGAGTCCGCCGCGCTCAGGGCCCGATCAGCGCTTGCCGCGCTTGCGCGCCTTCGCGGCGGCGAGCTGCGCGCCGCGAGAGTGCTTCGGCAGCGGCTTCTTCTTCGCAGCGGGCTGCGCGGCCCGATTCGGTCTCTCGGGCTGGCCCTGCCCGTTTGCGCTCTGGCCGGTCCCCGCCGATCCGCGGCCACTACGGGCGGTGCGCCCGCGCAGGATCCCGACGAGCTGCTGCATGTCGGGTGCATCGCGCTCGATCGCCCAGCTCGCCCAGATCTCGGTGCCGGGGAGCTCTGCGTCGAGCGGCAGCACGGCGTGCTCGCGCTTCGAGCTCAGGTGCCGGGCGAGGGGCAGCGGGAGCAGGATTGCCCCTGCGCCGGAGGCCACGAGTTTGAGCGCGGCGGCAGCGTCGCGGGGCATCCACGAGGGATCCGCCCACGGCTCCGGTGCCGGCCAGGCGGGTGCGTGGTGCGGGTGGGCGAGCAGCGTCACCAACTGCAGCGCATCGAGACCCGCGCGGCGCTCATCGGCGAGCTCGTGATCCGCGGCGACGACGATGGCGACCGACTCCTCGTAGAGGCGCACGGCCCGTCGGCTTGCTTCCGGACTGTTGGCCCCCTGCGGGAGCGCTCCCGGATCCACCCGCTCGAGCACCAGATCGAACCCGTGCGTGCCGCGCGCCGGGAGCGGCACGAGCTCGAGCCGCGAGCCGGTCGCCTCCTCCCAGCGCCGCGCCCACTTGCCCGGAGCCACCCCGCGTGCAAAGCCGACGCGCAGCGCCGGCACAGCCTCGACGGCGGTGGGAGCCGTCGCCTTGCCGCCCGCTGCTCGGACGCCACTCCGGGTCGACGCGTGACTCGCGCCGGCCCGGCTTGCCGCAGCCGCTGCGTGCGGGCGATCCGGCCGGTTCACGGCGCCTCGACGTTCTCGTAGATCTCGTGGCTGTACTTCACGCGCGCCGACGAGAGCGCGATGCGGTAGTCGTCGGGGCCGTTCACGCGACGAAGCGGTGTGCCCTCTTCGCGGTAGTGTGGCAGCGCGAGCCGCGCATGCCCCTGCGGGGGCAGGCCGTTCGCCGGGACGACGCGCCACCATGGCACCGCGTGGCCGTAGAACGCCATCACGCGGCCGACCGCGCGAGGCGCGTTCGATCCGAGGGCCCACGCGATGTCGCCGTAGGTCACCACGCTGCCTGAGGGCACGCGTTCGACGAAGGCCAGCACGGCGCTCGCGAAGTCGTTGTCGCCGAAGTCCGGTTCTTCGGCCGACTCTGCGGGAGGATGCGGCATCCCTCAAGCGTACGCTGCCGCGAGGGATGCGCCACATTCGCTGAGGGCGGTGCGGCACATGGAGGGCGGTGCGGCACACGGAGGGCGGTGCGGGACACGGCGGGCCGGCGCAGGACGCTGGGGTGCGACGCGGATGGAGGCGCGAGGTGAGGATGCTCCGCGGCTACGCGAGCGCGGAGACGCCGAGCATGCTGCCGATCGCATACGTCACGACGACTGCGACGCCGCCGATCGTGAGCTGCCTCAGTGCGCCGCCGAACGGATTGCGATCCGTGAACTTCGCCGCGAGAAACCCGGCGGCGAGCAGGCCGGCCGCGCCGAACGCGAGCCCCCACCACAGCGTGCCGAACGCGAAGAAGAATGGCAGCACGGGAATGGCGGCCCCAATGCTGAAGGCCAGGAACGACGACAGCGCGGCCACCATCGGCGAAGGCTGCTCGTCGGGGTTGAGGCCGAGCTCGTGGGCGAGGTGCACCTTGAGCGCCTGCTCGCTATTGGCATGCACCTGCTCTGCGGCGGCGCCCGCGGTCTCGCGGCTCATGCCGAGGTGTTCGAACATGACGATCAGCTCGGCCTGCTCGCCCTCCGGGTTCCGCTTGAGCGCGTCGCGCTCGGTCCGCACCTCGGCGGCGAGCTGTTCGTTCTGGGTGCGCACCGACGTGTATTCGCCGAGCGCCATCGAGATCGCACCGGCAACGAGGCCCGAGACTCCGGTCACGGCGACGATGCCGGGGCTCGCGCCGGCGGCGGCGATGCCGGTGATCAGGCCGACATTCGACACGAGCCCGTCCATCGCTCCGAATACGGCAGCGCGCAGCCAGCTGGTGCCGGCCGAGGCCGTATGGCTGTGGTCGTACTCGTGCGGGTTCGCGATGTCGAATTCGGGCACGCCTCGAGGCTCCTTCCGGGCCTGCGCTCGGAACGCCGCCCGACTGCCACCTTAGCCACTGGAGCAGCGCGGAGGCCGGGCGCGCGCCGACTACCTGGTATGGCTCTCGCGCTTCACCACCGAGAGCAGGAACGCCGCATCCTCGATCACGTCGACCGCGTGCACCTCGTCCGGGATCTCGACGTAGGATCCGGGCTCGAGCTCCCAGCTGCGCGTGGCGCTGCGCAGCACGATCCGGCCGGTGATCACCTGCAGCGTGGCCTCGCCGGGGCTCCGGTGCTCGTCGAGACCGTGCCCCGCGATGATCGCGAGCAGAGTCTGCCGCAGGTGCCGCTCCCGGCCGCCATAGACGGTGATCGCGCTGCGTTTACTCTCTGCCGCCCGGGCGATTTCGAGGTGTTGCGCGGCGAGCTCGGTCAGAGAGACGGTATCCATACCTCCACGGTATACCCGGGCCTTCGCGGCGGCCAACGGCCCGAATCCGCGACGGAGCCAGGCCGCGGACCCGCTGCTCGAGTTGCACTCAGGCCAGCACGCCCCGCTACTCCGGAGCGACCGCGTCGCCGGCGACCGGGCCCTCGGTGTTGGGCTGCCAGCCGAGCGCGGGAGCGACGTGCTCGGCGAACGCCTGGAGGATGTGCAGGCAGTACTCGGGGCCGAGCTGCGACGGGATCGTCAGCATGAGCGAGTCCGCGGCCATGACGGCTTCGTCCCGTCGCAGCTGCTCGATCAGGAGATCGGGCTCGTCGGCGTACGTCTTGCCGAACGTCGATCGCTCGCCGTCGATGATGCCGATCTGATCCCGGCTATCGCGCGAGGGCAGGCCGAAGAAGAGCCGATCCTGCTCGGTGATGAGTGGGAAGACGCTGCGGCTGACGCTCACCCGCGGCCTCCCGGTGTGCCCGGCCTCGCGGTAGGCGGCGCGGAACGCATCGATCTGCTCGCGCTGCAGCTCGTGGAAGGGCTGACCGGTGGCCTCGGTGAGCAGCGTCGAGCTCATGAGGTTGAGCCCGCGGCGCCCCGCCTCCTCCGCGGTGTCGCGGCTCCCGGCGCCCCACCAGATGTGGTCGCGCAGGGTATCCGAGTGCGGTTCGACCGCCAGCCTGCCCGCCGGTCCCATTTGCGGGTCGGCGTCCACCACGGTCCCGCCCTCGGCGGCGTGCAGGAACAGGTCGAACTTCGCTCGGGCCAGATCGATGCCGCGAGGATCCACGGCCCCCGTGTACCCGAACGCCTCGTAGCCGCGCAGGGCCGTCTCGGGTGATCCGCGGCTGATGCCGAGTGCGAGGCGACCGTCGGAGATGAGGTCGAGCGCCGCCGCCTCTTCGGCGAGGTAGAGCGGATTCTCGTATGAGAAAAGTGCTTTGTGACGCTATACTGTCGCCATGATGAAAGTTGCTGCATACGTCCGCATTTCCAAAGACGCCGAGGGTGAACGCTGGGGTGTCGAGACTCAGCGCAAGCTGATCGCTGAGCGCGCCGAGCACGAGGGCTGGCAGGTCCACGACTGGTACGAGGACAACGACACGAGCGCCTCGAAGCGGCGCGGTGCGAAGACGCGATGGGCAGCCATGCTCCGCGACGCCGAGGCTGGCCTGTTCGAGGTCGTGGTCGCGGTCGATGTGGACCGCCTGGTGCGCGGCCCCCGCGACCTGCTGACCCTGATCGACCTCGACCTCAAGGTCGTGACGGTAGACGGCGAGATCGACCTCACCAGTGCCGACGGCGAGTTCCGGGCGACGATGCTCGCGGCAATGGCACGGTTCGAGGTGCGACGCAAGGGTGAGCGCACCATCCGCAGCAACGAGCGCCGCCGTGCCGAGGGTCTGCCGATCCTGTCGGGCAAGACCCCGTTCGGGTACACGAAGACGGGTGCGCTCGTGGCCGACCAGGCCGCCGCTGTCGAGCAGGCGTTCGCGGACTTCCTGAGCGATCCGCCGCTGTCCATCGCGAGCATCGCGAAGGGTTTGAACGCCGCCGGTCACAAGACCACTCGGGGCACGGCGTGGTCGCCGTACGCTGTGCGCTACCTGCTGTCGAACGCCCTGTACGCGGGTTTCATCGAGTACCACGCGACCGGCGAGCTGTTCCCCGTCAAGCGCGCCGCTGACGGCGGTGCAGACCGGTTCCCGGCCATCGTGTCGGAGGATACCTGGAAGGCGGCACGGGCGAAGCTCGCGGCCAACGTGGGCCGCACGACCAAGCGGGGCAATCAGCCGAAATACCTGCTCTCCGGTGTCGCCGTGTGCGGTCGCTGCGGCGCGAAGATGGTCGCCGGTCAGAACGAGCGCGGCGTGCCGAACTACCGGTGCGGTGCCAAGTTCCACGTCTCCCGCCAGCGCGAGCTGGTGGATGCCAAGGTGAACGAGGCCGCGATCACGCGCCTGTGCGCCGACGACGCCCGCGAATACTTCGAGACCGGGGTGCCGGGGCCGGGTAATATCGACGCTGCTGCGCTGCGATCCGAGCGTGCTGTGCTCCGCGCACGTCAGGATGACCTGCGCCCGCTCATGGCTGATCCCGATACGCCGATCGCGACGATCAAGGCCGCGATCTCCGACTTGCAGGAGCGGATCGCCGAGATCGACGGCCTGCTCGTGGTTCCGGCTGCATCGCCCGGCCTGGCGCTCGTCGAGCTGGGCGAGACGCTCGCGGACGCCTCAGAGCGCCGTCAGGCGGTGGAGGCCGCCTGGTGGGCGCTCGACGTGGACCGCCGCCGCCAGATCGTGGACTCGATCATGACGGTCACCATCGAGCCCATCGTGCCCGGTCACACCCGCTTCAACCCTGAGCTGATCCGGGTCGAGTAGTTATATTGCTGCGGCATAGTTTGTCTTGATTTGACGGAGTGTGCTAGGATGGCAGCACCAACCAGGCCAGCGTTCGGGTCACCGGACAGAGAAAGGGTTGCGGGGCATCCGCCCAGATTTGTTACTCGGGAAGAAACGGCAGTAATCCGAGGGATCCAAAGGATTCCCTCATGGCCGACCCCAGCTACATCGCCCTCCCCGCCGCCATAGCTCGGAGCGGGTACTCACGCCGCCACATAGAGCGCAAGATCGAGTCGGGCGATCTGCCCGCTGTGAAGATCAAGGGTAAGACCCACGTCCTGCCCGACGATCTCGACCGCGTGTTCGCGCCGCAGCCGATCCCCACGAAGGCGGCCCGCGTTGCCGACCGTGACGCCCGAGCCGCCGACCTCGTCGCTGCCGTCGCCTCTGGTCGCGCCGCCGGCGAGAAGCTGGCGCTCACGCCGCTCACGCCCGACCAGCGCGCCCTGCTCGCGACGGTGCTCGCGCCGCTGCGCAAGATCGGCGGTGCAGCATGAGCGCCGCCGATACTCGCGTGGACTCGTTCGCAATCATCCTCCTCATCATGGACGGCCTGGAAGCCGCAGGGCACCGGGTCGAGGGAGTCCTCGTCTCCGAGGGCGATCAGCTCAGCACCTGCATCTACGCCGACGGTGCGCTCGCGCACCAGCAGGTGTTCTCTGCCTCCGAGCGTGCCGAGGTGCTCGCTCGGATCGGTGACCCTGCCGAGTTCGTAGGCGGTGCAGCATGAGTGCCGCATCGTCGCGTTTCGACGTGTTTGAGCCCGAAAAGAGTTTTGACGAAAAAACTCGGAAACTCGGGGATTCTCAGATTTCGGAGGACCACTCCGAGGCATCGACCCTGGAACTTCCGCATAAAATCAACGCGCGCGGGGGCGGCCCCTTGGGTCCCGCCCCCGCGGACGACGTTCCCGAGTTTAGTCCCGAGTTTTATTCTCGGGACTCCGTAAACTCGGGGATTCTCCCCTACAAGGTCGTTTCGACTCCTGAAGAAGCGGCTGCCGCATCCGCGTTCTTCGAGAGCTTCAAGACCGGAGAGAGCGACGGTCAGAAGCAGCGCGCCAATAAAAAGCATGGTCGCGTCTTCTCGCTGACGCAGTTCCTCATCAACGTCAAGACCGGCGAGAGGATGTATTCGCAGGAGCAGCTCGATGCTGGTCTCGCGGATCTGCGCGACCGCGAACTGCTGGAGCACCACGCCTACATCTGGCAGTCGAAGGATCGCTACAACGAGAAGGGCGCTGCGGCCCGCCGTGAGAAGGGCTACGGCAATGTGCAGCCGGGCGACCTCGTGCCAGTGCATGTGCACGTCGCGATCCTGCTGAACCCGGGTTGCGATCTCACGGTGCGGCAGGTCTCAGATGTATTCGAGATGCCCTCGTCGCGGGTCAAGGTCGCCAGCGACGCGCTCGGCGATGACGCGCCTACCGGGCGCGGTGCCGCGAAGAAGGCTTTTCTCGACCTGGTGCAGTACATGACGCACGAGCGCGTCTGGGGCGACCACAGCGAGCCCGACGGCATCCCCGCGTGGGAGAGGGGGGCGCGATGACCCGGGAGAAGAAGCCGTTCCTGTTCGATCAGAAGTGGGACGACGGTGAGGTGCGTCACTACTACGACGATTCCGAGATCGTCGCGGACTTCGATGTGTCCGAGCTGCTCGCGGCGCACGATGCCGGTTATGCGGCGCGCAAGCGCGCTGGCGGGCGCGGTAAGAAGTGGGCCTCGGAGATCGACGATCTCGTGCAGCGGGTTCTCGACACCGACATTTCGCTTCGTGACATTCTCTCGGACCATGGGCTGAAGTCGGTGTACACGCGGGGCAAGACAAAAGTGAACGACGCGTTCGAGGTGCGTTATCTCGCGCAGATGCTCGAAGAGGTCGAGAAGCTTCGCGCCGAGGTATTCGAGAAGACGTTCTTCTTCTTCGACGGGCTGACCGACCAGGGTAAGACCTACCTCCTTGAAGGTCTGCGTCAGAAGCTCATGGAGCTGACGGACTGGCGGTTCTATCAGCCTGCCGCGAAGAACTCTGCTGATGACTACGCCGGGGAGCATGTCCTCCAGCTGAACGAGGTTGGATCGCGCGCGTTCGAGTGGCCGGACTGGCTGACTCTGACGGGACCCCGAGAGGCCGGTCCGCTCTCGGCTCGCTATAAAAACAAGGGAGATGTAGCACCGCGTTTGGTCGTTGCGGCGATCTCGATGGGACCGGTTGAGTACAGCTTCTTCATCCCGGGTAAGCGCTCGGCATCCGATTCGCTCGACCAGTACCTCCGGCGTATCGCGGTGCACGTCTCGGCGGCAAAGATCGACGGTGAGCCCCGGTACACGCTGCGTCGAATGGGCGTGGTTGATCGTTACATTCACAGCGTTCGGGTTCCGGGGCGGTACAGCCCCGAACACGTCGGGCTGACCTATGGGGCAGTCGAAGTGATCGAAGGTCTCGACCGTGATCAGGCCGTGGAGGTCCTCGTCGCTGAGGTAGCACGGCGCTCGCCCGACGTGTTCGGAGAGATCGAGCCGTCACCGCTGTGGCCCGTTGTCGAGGCGGCCGAGATCGCGGAGACGGTTCCCACCGAAAACGAGTTGAAGATCGCAGAGCTTCAGGCCCAGCTCGCGGCGGCTCAGGCCAAGGCTGCCGCGCAGCAGATCACCGCCTGATCAGAACCCCGGCTCGCCGCCCGGCGGGCCGATCAACACACACGAAAGGAAGAACGAGATGAGCACGAAGAAGATCGCCGACATGGAAGCGCAGCGCCGCAAGCTCGACCGCGAGATCAAGGCCGCGAAGCGTGCCGAGGCGAAGCGTCAGCGCGAGGCATTGCTGTCCGCTCGTCAGGCGCTCGGCGTCTGGCTCGCGGAATCCGTGGGCGCGGACACGCCGGAGGCCGTGACGCGGCTTCGTGAGGCGCTCAGCACCGGTCAGGTGCAGGCGCACCTCGCGGCAAGGGTGACGGCGGAATCGCCGGACACTTCCGCGCAGGATGACGACGCGCAGCCGTCGGAATCTTCGGACACCTCGAGCGCGCAGCACGAGGTGTACGGCGGTCACGATGCGTAGCATCGCGACCCCCACGGAGAGGCACCGACCGCCAACAGGCGGTCGGGGTTCTCGACGTGCCGAGCACACCGCAGACGAGGCCCCGGTGGGGCGTCGTCGGAGGGGTGCGTCGAGGCCCGCCAGGGTCGAGGAGCCCCGCAGGGCCCCGGACAAATTGGAGCGGAGCGATCAATTTGTCATACGGGGCTATGACAGTTTTTGTCTCGGGATGCCCAGAGGCTCACATCGACCCCTGTACGGGGCGATGGGAGAGGGCAGCACGAGGCGGAAACTGGCATCGCGGCGGCGCAGCGTATGGGGTAGCGCAGCGAGGGGCCCCATGCGATGTGACGACGCAGCGACAGCGGCAACACGAGCGGTTACGAGTGCTGCTGATGGAGCACCGAGATCAGAGGAGGAACGACGATGAGCGAGGTCAAGGGACACGCGGCTTTCCACAAGCACAAGGATGCGCCGAGGCACCCTGGAACGAAGACGGGAACGCGTGCTGAGAGGCGCGCGCTGCTGAAGGAGTCGATGCGGCATCTCGACCCGAAAGAGGTCGTGCGGCAGGCGAAGAAGAACAGCAACATCGTGACCGCGGACACGCATCTGAACGTGGCGTACGTGAACGACGGTGACGGCGGTTTCGAGGTCGCAACGGGTATCAAGCAGGTGCTCGATTATGGTGACGCCCGCGAGGAGAAGACCCGCTATCTTCGCGAGGGCTCGCGCACCGTCGATCTCTTCACGGTGCATTTGCCGAAGACGATGTGCGTCGAGATCAAGGACTTTTACCCGCGCTATAACCCCGACGGTTCCGAGCGGCTCGACCCGGAGACCGGGGAGCCGATGAGCCGCTCGCGGTGGGTCGCACGCGATCCCGACGAGGCGATGCGGTACTTCGTCTCGGCAGTGCAGTTTCTCGGCGAGAAGGTGATCCCCGGCGGCATGGACGCGATCCACGGATGGGCGACGAACTTCGACGAGAGCACGCCGCATATCCAGCTCATGGGCGACCCGTTCGCGCCTGATCCGAAGGTGCCGGGGATGCTGCGCTCTGAGGCGTCGCGGGCGTACTCGTCGCACCGGGAAGTCGTCTGCCCGGAGGGCACGATCTCGATCCACAGGAACAAGACCACGCGGTTCTACCGGCGGCTCGGCGACCCGATGGGTTTCGCGTTTACGCCCGAGGAGCGCGCGCAGCTCGAACAGCTCACAGGGAAGCCCTACGACCAGCTCGACCTCGCCGACCTGAAGGCGCTCGACGGGCAGAAGCTCAGTGGTGGAATCGTGCGATACGCAGAGGGCAAGCCCGCCTGGGGTGAGTACAAGATGCAGGCTGCTCAGGGTGCCATGCGAGAGCGGATGATCGCCGAGGGTTACCCGGTCGAGTACGAGCCCGGAGAGCATCACGGCCGCGAGCTGTCGAAGGAGGTCTACGAGGAGGTGCAGGACGAGAAGGCCGAGGCGGCATCGCTGCGAGACGCAGCCTCGCGAACGGAGGCCAAGAACGCGCGCGACCGCCGCGAGCTCGACCGCGACAGCGAGCTCGTCGCCTCCATTCGCGAGGATGTCATCGCCGAGCGCGAGGAGGTGAGCGATGACCTGGAGCTGGCCGCCCGCGCCAAGGCGAGAAACGCCGCAGACGCCGCTCAGAACGCCGCAGATCGCGCCGAGCTGCACGAGGCGCGGATCGACGATGCCGAGGCGCTCAGCTGGCATCGCAGCGACGCTGGTGCAGACATCCTGGCTGCTCGTGTGGCTGCCGAGGAAGATCTCGCGGAGATGCACTCGCTCGCGCTGGCGAAGATGCGCCATATCGTCGCCGACGCCGACCTCTACCGGACGCAGATCCGCGATCTCGGCTACAAGGCCCTGGATAGGATCGACGACGAGGCAAAGCGTCAGCCGCTTCGCGAGAACCTCGACGCCGCGCTCGCGCAGCCCGTTCGCCCGGTCGAGGACTGCCACGCTGCGGCAGCCAGGCGCGACCGCGCCCACAAGGACGCCGAACGCGCGGCCCTCACTGCCGGAGGCGCACAGCAGACCGGCACCCGCACCGACGGTCACGTGATCGGATCATGACGACGCAGAATGAGCGATGCCCCGCAGCGATTGCTGCGGGGCATCGGGCCAGTTACTTCTTCTTGGCGTTGGCCTTCATGAGCCGTTCGAGGAGGGTGGCTTTCTCATTCAGCCGCTTCGCCTCGGCGCGAAGCTCTCTCGGAGTCTTGTTCTTGGATCCTTTGGGGCGGGGCATCGGGTCTCCTCTATGGTTGATTTACGATAAAAATATCATAGATAAACGCCTTGGCGTAGATAGAATATGCTCACCGGCACACTGCCGGATCGACAAAGGAGACGATGAGGATGAGCAAGTACTGCCCCGAGTGCCACTGGGTCGGCGATGAGGACGACTACCCGCCCTGCCCGAAGTGTGGCGACGAAGGTTAGCCAACACCCAGCATCCACACGCGCGAGCACCTCACGGGAGGGTATCCCCTCGCCCGTGAGGTGCTCGCGTTAGATGCGACAACTACCAGCGTTACAAAACGTGCTTCTCGTACCGCATGTCGATCACGCCGGTGCCGACCTCGATGCGCCGCGTGCGCGCCGCCATCGCGGTGAGGAGCGGGATCGGCGAGGCTGCCTGCCTGGCGAAGTGATGCACACGCAGGTAGGCGCCGTTCACACCGATCTCGTCGGCGCCCTCGGCGAGTTCGATGTGCTGATGCAGCATCTCCCCCGAGGTGCGGGTGCGCGACCCCGGGAAGTTGCCGTAGTGGCCGAACGAGAGGAAACCGAAAGCCCGCATGGTGGATGAAACGGCCGCCGCGCGATCCTATTCCCGTTCGCGGGCGTGTGCCGCTGCCGCTGCGATCGCCGCTGCGACCGCCGGTGCGATCACCGATGCCACCGACGTCTCCACCCCCAACGACCCCCGCCCCGCCCGCGGCGAAGGCGCCGTGCATCGCGAGTAGTCTGGTGCCCATGACTGTTGTGATCGATCCCGCCTTCAACCCGGTTCCGTCGCTCGAGCACGAGGTCGCGGTGACCATCGTGTCAAGACTCGATGAGGTCGGTGCCGCCTCGGCCGCAGCGACCTTCGTCCCGGCCGAGGGCGACGTGCCGCCGGAGCTGCCGGGCAGCCTCGACCGCGAGTCGCTCGCGGCCGCTGGTTTCACCGGAAAGGCGGGGCAGACCCTGCTGCTGCCGGGCTCACCGCTGCGCGTCCTCGTGGGCGCGGGCGACGGGATCACCTCAGCCGCGGATCTCCGCGATGCGGTCGCCGCATTCACGCGCGCCGCGCACGAGTCCGCCGAGCTCTTGGTCGACCTCTCCGCGGTGATCGCCGGGGGTCTCGATGCCGGTTCCGCCGCCCAGGCCGCCACCGAGGGTGCCGTGCTGGCGCGCTACCGCTTCGATGCGCTGCGGGGCGACGCGAAGACGGTGCCGCTTGAACGCCTGACCGTGGTCGCGGGATCGGGTGCCGCGGAGGAGGCTGAGCGCGGGGCGATGCGCGGCCTGATCCTCTCTCGAACCGCGGCGCTCGCGCGCGACCTCGGGAACACGCCGCCGCGTCACCTCACCGCGGCGAAGTTCGCCGAGATCGCGGAGCGGATCGGCCCGGACCACGGCCTCGAGGTCGAGGTGTTCGACCGCGGTCAGCTGATCGAGCTCGGGTGCGGGGGCCTCCTCGGGGTGAACGCGGGCAGCGTCGAGGAGCCGCGCATGATCAAGCTGCGCTACACGCCGGACGGCGCGGATGGGAGCACTCCGCACCTCGCGCTGGTGGGCAAGGGCATCACGTTCGATTCGGGCGGGATCAGCCTGAAGCCGGCGAACTCGATGCAGGGGATGAAGCTCGACATGATGGGCGCGGCGGCCGTCTTCGCGGCCATGACCGGCCTGCGCGAGCTCGGCGTCGGCACCTCGGTGACGGGCTGGCTCATGTGCACCGACAACATGCCGTCGGGAAGCTCGACCAAGGTGGGCGACGTGCTGACGATCCGCGGCGGCAAGACCGTCGAAGTGAAGAACACCGATGCCGAGGGGCGGCTCGTGATGGCCGATGGCCTCGTGCTCGCGACCGAGCAGGATCGCCGGCCCGACGCGATCGTCGATATCGCAACGCTGACCGGCAACGCCATGGCGGCGCTCGGCCTCGGCACGGCCGCCGTGCTCGCGAACAACGACGAGGTCGCGGCGCAGCTGCAGCGCGCCGCCGATGCGACCGACGAGCGCATCTGGCGCCTGCCGCTCGACCACCGGTACCGCGATCAACTGAAGAGCGAGGTGGCCGACCTGTCGAACATCGGCGGCCAGTTCGCCGGCGCGATCACCGCCGCGCTCTTCCTCAACGAGTTCGTCGACGGGCTGCCGTGGGGGCACCTCGACATCGCGCCGACCATGCAGAGCGAGCGCGACGAGCTGTGGCGCTCGGCCGGCGCCACCGGCTTCGGCGCGCGGCTGCTCGCGGAGTTCGCCGCGGCGTTCGAGGCGCCCGCCACCGAGAACGAGCGCGAGAACGAGCGCGAGAACCAGCGCGAGAACGAGAAGTGAGGATCGCGGGATGAGCGCCGAGCCAGTGCCCACCGAGGCCGTGGAGTACGCCGAGCGCTTCGCCGCGTTCGTGGAGGCCTCGCCGAGTTCGTTCCACGCCGTCGAAGCGATGGCGCAGGCGCTCGCCGCCGCTGGGTTCATGGAGCACCGCGAGACGGAGGATTGGCCGGCGCTGCGCGACGGCTCGGCCGGGTTCGTGCGCCGCGATGGCGCGCTCATCGCCTGGCTCGCAGGGGAGGGCGTCTCCGCGACGAGCCCGGTGCGCGTGCTCGGCTGCCATACCGATTCGCCGGGCTTCGTGCTGAAGCCGCAGCCGGATTTCACCGCTGAGGGCTGGGCGCAGGCCGGCGTCGAGGTCTACGGCGGGCCGTTGCTGAACTCGTGGCTCGACCGCGATCTGGCCTTCGCCGGCCGCATCGTCTCGCGCACGGGATCGGAGCATCTCGTGCGCACGGGGCCGGTCGCGCGGATCCCGCAGCTGGCGATCCACCTCGACCGCGAGGCCAACAGCGCGCTGAAGCTCGACCGGCAGCGGCACCTGCAGCCCATCATCGGAGCGGCCGGAGCGGCGCCTGCCGGTCTCGAGCCCTCGGCGCTCGGCCTACTCGCGGCGGCTGCGGGGATCGAGCGCGACGAGATCGCTGGTGCGGATGTGCGCCTCGCCGATACGCAACCGCCGGCCCGGATCGGCGTGGCGGGCGAGCTGCTCGCCTCGCCGAGGCTCGACAACCTGAGCTCGGTGTTCGCCGGGCTCACGGCGCTGCTCGAGGCATCGGATCCCGGCACCGGCGGCGTTGCGAGCGGGACCGTTGCGATGCTCGCGGCCTTCGACCACGAGGAGCTCGGCTCGGAGACGAGATCCGGGGCGAGCGGACCGTTCCTCGCCGACGTGCTCGGGCGACTGGGCCGGGGCCTTGGGGCGACGGGCGACGACACCGCGCGCGCCCTCGCAGCATCATGGTGCCTCTCGGCCGATGCCGGCCATGCCGTGCATCCGAACTATCCGGAACGGCACGATCCTCGCGTGCGGCCGCGGCCGGGCGGTGGACCGATGCTCAAGGTCAACGCCAACCAACGCTACGCGAGCGACGCGCACGGCGCCGCGCTGTGGCAGCGCGTGTGCGCGGCGGCCGGGGTGCCGACTCAGGAGTTCGTGTCGAACAATGAGGTGCCGTGCGGCACCACGATTGGGCCGCTCACGGCGACGCGGATCGGCATCCGCACGGTCGATGTCGGCGTGCCGCTGCTGTCGATGCACTCGGCGCGCGAGCTCGCGCACGTGAGCGACCTGCACGGCCTGAGCCTCGCGGTGGCGAGCTTCTTCGCCGGCGCATAGCCGGCGGGTAGCCGGTGGGTCCGGCGGTCGATGGCGTGCCGGGTGGGACAGCCGGGTGCGTGCACGCCGGCTGCAGCTCCGATGGTGGATCGCCCCGACCGGGTTCGGCTAGGATCGGAGCATGAGCGAGATGGAGCAGCCGGAGACGGAGTCGGGCGAGGTCGTGCTGTCGAAGCAGCCGATGGTGCCGACGATGCATCGCTTTGGCGGACGCGATATCGAGACCACCTACCTCGGCGACAACGCGTTCGGGCAGCCGACGTGGGTGCTGTGGAACCCGGAGGAGCCCTACCTCATCGGGGTGCTGCGGCAGGGGCAGATCGGCTACACATTCGAGCAGCGGACGAGTCAGGGCGTGATGCTGCATGAGGACGTCTCGTTCAAGCGCGTGCAGCGGGCGCTGATCTCGGGCACGTGACATCAGGGCGGCTGGCACGCGTCCGGGCTTGTTTTTCGCATGATTCAGCGGATCCTGCCGGAGCGTTTCGCCTGTGATCCACTCGAATTGCATTGCGCGCCGGGTTGCATGTAAGCTTTCTCTTCGGTAGCCAAAGGCGTGAAAGCGCTTTCGGCCCCATCGTTTAGCGGCCTAGGACACCGCCCTTTCACGGCGGCAGCACGGGTTCGAATCCCGTTGGGGTCACGACTACGATGTAACACACAAGCAAGGCCCTGTGGCGCAGTTGG
>JAGQTL010000191.1 GCA_020439035.1 Leucobacter sp.
AGATGGCGCCGCCCTTCAAGCAGGCGGAGTTCGACATTCTCTACGGCGTCGGCATCTCGCGCGAGGGATCGCTCATCGACTACGGCGTGGAGCAGGGACTCATCAAGAAGAGCGGCGCCTGGTACACCTACGATGGCGATCAGCTGGGTCAGGGCATGGAGAACTCGCGGCGATTCCTTATCGACAACCCGGATATCGCGGCGGAGATCGAAGATAAGATCCTGGTCAAGCTCGGTGTGCGCGAAGGGCCGGAGCAGGCGGCTGCTCAGCAGCCGGCCGCCGACCACGCCGATGAGGCCCCGGTCGCCGAGGTCGACTTCTCGGCCGAGCGCGCGAGCGCGTAGCCGCGTCGAGTCGAGCCGCTGAAGGAGCGCAGATGGCCGTGAGGTTCCTGCCCGTGCCCGAGGCCCGCGCGCTCGGGCACGCGTCGGCACCCGAGCGCACGGACCTGGCCGAGGTGATCGACTTGCGCAGCCGCCTGGCGCGGCCGGCAACGGATCCGGTGCCGGAGCTGGCACAGGAGTCGGCGGATGAGCCCGCGGCCGACGCGCGCGCAACGCGTGACGTCTCGCAACTGCGGCGGCTGCGAGCGGCCATCGAAGAAGTCGAGGGCGCCGGCGCGGAGGCGGCGCCCGCGTGCCCGCCGCGACCGGCGGGTACGAAGCCCCGGCGCGCGCGCTCAGGTTCGACCGCCGACGACCTCGAGGCTGCGCAGTCCATGCAGGCTGCGCAGTCCGCGCGCTCCCGCGTGAGCAGCGAGCCTCCCGAGCCGTCGCCGCCGCGCACTGCGGCCGAAGACGGCATCCGCCTGCTGGCGCGGCGGGCGCTGTCGAGCGACGAACTGCGCCGAGAGCTCACGCGGCTCGGGCACGATCCGCACGACGCCGATGCCGCGGTTTTCGAGTTCGAATCGAACCTCTACCTCGACGACCTCGGGCTCGCGCGGGTGCTGGCCGAGGAACTGCGCGAGCGCAAGCGCGCAAGTCGCGCGCAGATCCGGCGGAAGCTGCGCGAGCGGTTGCTGCCCGACGGCGTGGCCGAACAGGTGCTGGGCGAGTTCGATGACGACGAGGAGTTCGAGCTGCTGAGCGCCGCGGCGGCCGACCGGGCCCGCAGGCTCACCGGCCTCGACCGGCCGACGGCGGAGCGGCGGCTGCTCGGCTTTCTCGCGCGGCGGGGATGGTCGGGCGAATCCGCGGTCCGCGCCGCGCGCGCGGCGCTCGACGCCCAGGGCTCCGGGACCGTGCGCTTCCGCTGACCGGGTCGGGCATCGCCGGTAGAATCGTCCTCATGTCTGTAGCCGAAACCCTCGAACGCACGCCAGTCTCCGCGGCCCCTCGCACGCTCATCCAGCCGTCGCCCGCGGCGCTGCGAGCCGACGGATCCCCGCGGAGCTACACGGTGCGCACGCTCGGCTGTCAGATGAATGTGCACGACTCCGAGCGGCTCGCGGGTTCGCTCGAGGCCGCCGGCTACATCCCCGCCGGGGATCCCGAGCTCGCCGACGTGGTCGTGATCAACACGTGCGCGGTGCGCGAGAACGCCGCGCAGAAGCTCTACGGCAACCTCGGCCACCTCGCGGGGGTGAAGCGCGAGCGCGAGGGGATGCAGATCGCGGTCGGCGGCTGCCTCGCGCAGAAGGATCAGGGTGCGATCGTCGAGAAGGCGCCGTGGGTCGACGTCGTCTTCGGCACGCACAACATGGGGTCGTTGCCGGCGCTGCTCGAGCGTGCGCGCCACAACCAGGAGGCGCAGGTCGAGATCCTCGAGGCACTGGAGGTGTTTCCGTCCACGCTGCCGACCAAGCGCGACTCGGCGGCCAGCGGCTGGGTCTCGATCTCGGTCGGCTGCAACAACACCTGCACGTTCTG